>NZ_JBBMFJ010000011.1:0-87686 GCF_040096075.1 Ventrimonas faecis | reverse complement strand
ATCCCGGAAGAGGTCTTAAAGGCAACCGGCAAGGAAGCGTTCAAAGGCGCTTACGCTTACGATAATTACGAGTACAAAAAAGCAGCTCCGAAGGCTCATGCTATGATGGACCCGAAGAGAAGCAAGATCGTGGAGAGCATTCATGAGGCACTGGTTAAGTGCGAGATTAAAGATGGCATGACCGTTTCTTTCCACCATCACTTCCGTGAGGGTGACTATGTAGTAAACATGGTTATGGAAGAAATCCACAAGATGGGCATCAAAGATATCACCATCTGCGCAAGCTCCCTTGGTAAGGCACACGATCCGATCGTTCCGATGATCGAGGATGGTACTGTAACCGGCATCCGTTCTTCAGGTGTCCGCGGCAAGATTGGTGAGGCAATCTCTGCAGGCAAGTTAAAGAACCTGGCAGTGATGTGTTCCCACGGCGGCCGTGTGAGAGCTGTTGAGTCCGGTGAGGTTCATATCGACATCGCGTTCATCGGCGCACCGACCTGTGATGAGTACGGCAACATGAGAGCAAACGGCGGAAAGAGCGACTGCGGTGTATTATCTTACGCAATGGCAGATGCTCAGTACGCAGACAGAGTCGTAGCAATTACCGACTGCCTCGTACCGTTCCCGAACATCCCGGCAAGCATCTCCATGACCCAGGTAGATTTCGTCTGTGTCGTAGATGAGATCGGCAACCCGGCTAAGATCGCAACCGGCGCGGCAAAACCAACCACCGATATGAGAAAACTGAGAATGGCAGATTACTGCACCCAGTTCGTAATTCGTACCCCGTATTTCAAGAATGGATTCTCCTATCAGACTGGTGTAGGCGGCGCATCCATTGCATCCACCATTTCCCTGGCAGATGAGATGGAGAAACGCGGCATCCGCATGAGCTTTGGCGTAGGCGGACTGACCAAACCAATGGCAGATCTTCTGGAGCGTGACCTGGTTGATGTTCTGGTAGATACCCAGGACTTTGATCTTGGCGCAGTAGAGTCCATCAAAAAGCATCCGGACCGCCATATCGAGATCAGCGCATCCGAGTACGCAAACCCGTTCAATAAGGGCGCATATGTCAACAAGCTGGATTTCGTAATCCTGGCAGCACTGGAAGTAGATGTAAACTTTAACTGTAACGTAGTTGTAGGTTCTGACGGTATCATTACCGGAGCGCAGGGCGGACATCCGGATACCGCAGCAGGCGCAAAGTGCACCATCGTGATCGCACCGCTTCTGCAGGGCAGAATCCCGGCAATCTGCACCAACGTAACCACCGTAACCACTCCGGGCGAGACTGTAGATGTTGTTATCACTGACTACGGCATTGCCATCAACCCGCGCAGACAGGACCTGATCGAGTGCATGAAGGACAGCGGACTTCCAATCTGTAGCATTGAGGAACTTCGGGATCAGGCATATGCCATTACAGGAGAACCGGATCCGGTACAGTTTGGTGATAAAGTGGTTGGAATCATTGAAGCCAGAGATGGAAGCATTATGGATGTGGTACGGGAAGTAAAGGAATATTCATTTGATTGATTCTGCCTTATAACAGCAGATGAGATAAAATAAAAAACACTAGGGGGTAACGAAATGTTAGCATTCATTGGTTTTGCATTGATGATCATCCTGATGTTTGTGTTGATCAAGGAAAAGATGGCGCCGCCGCTGGCGTTTATCTTACTGCCGCTGATTGCGGCTGCACTGGCTGGATTCGGCCTGGAGGAACTTCCCGAATGCAAAGCAGCAGAATAAGAAAATCAAAGAATACGGTACCAATGCCATGGTTATGACCATGACCCTGTTCTCTGTTGGTATCTTCATGGGTGTTATCAAGGACTCCGGAATGGTTGAGGCTATGGCAAATGCCATTGTAGGCGTGCTTCCGGCAGCAATTGCTCCGCATATGCACTGGTTCATGTGCCTGTTCTCTGTACCGCTTCTGATGATCCTCGGTACCGATGCGTTCTACTATGCACTGCTTCCGATCATCATCGGCGTGGTAGAGCCGTTTGGCGTGGCACCGGAAACCGTGGCAGCAGCATTTCTGTTAACCGCAACCTTTGGAACTCCGGTCAGCCCGTCTGTAGCAGCAACTTATGTAGGACTCGGCCTGGCAGATGTCTCCATCGGCGAGCATATCAAGTACTCCCTGAGACTGGTATGGCCGGCAAGTATTGCAGTGCTGATCATGGCTACCGTGATCGGTGTGATTAAATTCTAAAAATAAAAGTAACTGATTTCTGTCATAAAAGCAGAGACCTGTGTGAATTAAAAGTACGCAGGCCTCTGCTTTTTTTATTGCATATCACGTTGAAAGCAACGCATCCAGAAACAGCTTTACCTGCGGAAGCTCTGCATACAGATGTTTGTAAAGCACATAGGTTTTGCGCAGGAACGGGGTTCCGTCTTCCATATATAAATCCTCCATATAACCGTCAAAATCCCGCAGGCAGATCTGGGGCAGGATGCACCAGCCAAGGCCGTAACGAACCATCTCCTTGCAGGCATCAATGCTGTCAATCCACATGTGTGGGCGTATCTGGGCCAGGTCGTGGGCAGCCAGCCACTGATTGATCCGGGCACTTAAGTCGGAGTCGGTATGGCGGCCGATGTAGGGATAGTCTGTCAGCGGGCGTCCCTGGTTTTCGCGGCTGCAGACCAGGCACATGGGTTCGGTGGAAATGAGCTGGCAGGCTTCATCCCAGGCGTACTGTCCGCGGATGATGGCAATGGAAATCTCGTCGCGGTTTAAAAGCTGAAAGAGATGTTTGCTCTGCCCCGTGGTGATCTGCACATCCACCTGGGGATACTGGTCCGTGTAGGCTTTCAGGATGGGCGGCAGGTGGTAATGGGCAATGTTCAGCGAACATCCCAGGCGGATGGTTCCGCAGATCTGGTTCTGGGACATTAGCACCTGCTCTCGCAATTTCCGGGTGTTAGCCAGGAGCTCTGCAGCATAGGGCAGAATCTGTTCTCCAGCCGGGGTAAACAGAATTCCTTTCTTGGAACGCAGAAACAGTGTACACTGCAGTTCCTCCTCCATTTTCTGAATCCGCTTGGTGATGGCAGGCTGGGTCATGAACAGATTCTGGGCGGTTTTTGTGATATTCTTTGTTTCATTTAAGTTTAAAAGAAGCTCATAATCTTTTTCATCCATGGGAAAAATCGTACCTTTCTAAAACATTCCAGCAAGTTATTGATAATGATAAAATTATACCATTTTACTTTATAACAGACAAGATGTATAGTAAAGATAACAAAAAAATAGAGAGAAAACAGAAAGGAGTTGTATGTAGTGCACAGGAAAATCTCTCTTTTTTAAATGCAGGAAAAAGCAAAATCAAATAACAACAGGAAAAGGAGAATGTATATGGGTTTACAGGTAATTGCATTATTGTTCCTGATCGGAGCAATCGTTCTTGGGTTTACAAAGAAAATGAATGTAGGCGTGGTATGTCTGGGGCTTGCTTTGATTCTTGGCAAGTTAGGCGGCATGGGTGCCGGTGATATTTACAAAGGTTTTCCGTACAAGTTATTTGCTACATTATTAGGCACGATGTTATTCTTCAGCCTGCTCCAGCAGAATGGAACCCTGGAGAAGATTTCAAAACGTCTGATCGGTCTTTGCGGTAAGAATACCTTCCTGGTTCCGATCATTGTTTATCTGGTAAGCTTCGGTTTATCTGCAGCAGGACCTGGTGCGATCAGCGTACAGTCTGTAACCGTTATTTTCGCCGTATCCCTGGCAATCCAGATGAAGGTGAGCCCGATCCTCATGGGCATCATGGCAATCCTTGGAGCGGTAGGAGGAACTGCTTCTCCGATCGCATTGACGGGCATCATCGTGGGGGATCTGTTAACGGAAATGGGAATTGAGGGAATTGTGAACCAGATCTTTATCGGAGTATCTATTTCCAACCTGATTTGTGCGATTGTCATGTACATTATCCTGGGCGGCTATAAGTTCCGCGCAGTGGAAACTGGCGAATCTGGAAAAGACAAAGATCCATTTAACCGGAGCCAGCTGATCAGCCTTGTGGCACTGCTCGTTATGGTAGTTCTGGTAGTAGGATTCTCCTACGATGTCGGCCTGATCTGCTTTACCCTTTCTCTGGTGCTGATGCTGACTGGGGCAGCAAATGAGAAAACCGCGTTAAAGATGATCCCGTGGAGTGTTCTGATCCTGATCGCAGGCGTCAACGTTCTGATGAACATCACCCAGAAGCTGGGCGGCATTGACTTACTGGCATCGATTCTTGCAACCTTTATGTCTTCCCGCACAGCAGCGCCGATCATGGGTGTGACCGGAGGCATCATGTCCTGGTTCTCCAGCGCAAATGGCGTCGTATTCCCAACCCTGATCCCGACTGTGCCGGAGATCGCGCAGCAGGTTGGCGGAGCATCCATTGTACAGATGGTAACCGCAATCGTATGCAGTGCAACTGTAGCAGGTATCAGCCCGCTTTCCACCGGCGGCAGCCTGATCATGGCAAGCTATGCACAGGAGAGTGGATGTGATGAGAAAGAGCAGCAGAAGATGTTCGGAACCTTGTTTGCACTTTCCGCAGGTGTGGTTGCGATCGTGTTCGTATTAGGCATTGTTGGTGTTCTTGGACTGATTGGTTAGGAGGAAGATTATGAGTACTTACGCATATATTGGCTGCCGCACCACAAAGGAGCGGAACGCAAGAGGAAAAGGAATCCGTGTGTATGAGATTGAAAACGGCGAGTGGAAGCTGCGCCAGATCGCGGAGGGACAGGTGAATCCGTCCTATCTGTGCCTGAATGAAAAACAGGATCGCCTTTATGCCATTCATGGTGATTTCTCTGAGGTCAGCGCTTATAGAGTAGCAGAGGACGGCACGCTGACTTATCAGAATACCACAGAGACTCACGGCACCAATCCAGTGCATCTGACCATTGACCAGACCGGAAAGTGGCTGTTTGTGGCAAATCTCCAGACCGGCGGCGTTTCCGTGATCCCGATTGAGGAAGACGGTTCCCTTGGAAAGATCAAAGAACTGAAATTCATTTCCGGCAATGGCGGTCCGGGTTATATTTCCCATCCGCATCAGGTGTGTCAGGACCGCAGTAAAAAGTGGCTTCTGGTTCCGTCTCAGGGACGCCTGCAGGGTGTTGGAAAGATTACCGTATTCCGCATTGATTCCGAAGCGGGTGATCTGAAAGAAACCTTTATGGTCAAAGGAAGAAGCGGATCGGAGCCGAGACACTGCGTCTTCCATCCGAACAACCGGTTCTGCTACTGCCTGAATGAGAAAGACAGCACGGTTACCTGTTATTACTTCGATGAAGAAAACGGTACGCTGGAGCCAAAACAGATTCTGACCACACTGCCGGAGGATTTCCCGGGAGACGGCTGGGCCAGTGCCATTGAGATCGGAATAGATGGAAGATACCTGTATCTGTCCAATCGGAAGCATGACAGTGTGACGGTGTTCGGCCTGAATCAGGAGAATGGCCATATGACCTATCTGCAGAACATCAAGACCAAAGGCGAACAGCCGCGTTTCATCACCATCAATCCGGATGGAACAGAGCTTCTGGCGGCCAATGAGTTAACGGATACGATCTGCTGCATGGATATTGATCCGGAGACGGGACTGTTATCCTACAGTGGAACGGAGATTGCGGCGGAGAGCCCGGTCTGCGTGGTGTTTAAAACAAAATAGAAAAGCGATAAGAGGGACAGCGAAAAAGGCTGTCCTTCTTTTTCTTGTGGGAATCCCGTGTTCGTGTTAAAATAGTGTGGAAATGATATGCCTTTTGGGGAAGAGGCAGGTATTAGAAAGAGAAGGCGGGTTTACAACAATGAATTATTCAGATTTCGTTATCTTTATTATGGAAATGATGGGGACCGTGGCGTTTGCCGCGTCGGGTGCCATGCTTGGAATCCGGAAGAAGATGGACCTGTTTGGAGTCTGTGTGCTGGGCGTGACAACTGCCGTGGGCGGCGGGGCGATCCGGGATCTTATCCTCGGCATTACACCGCCCGGAATGTTCCGGAGACCGGTCTATACCTTTGTGGCAATCGTGACTTCGGTGGGATTGTTCGTGCTTCTTTATATAAAGCGAAATCTTCTGGACGGGCGCATCGGCCATCTCTATGAACTGTTAATGAATATCTCGGATGCCATCGGTCTTGGAATCTTTACGGTGGTCGGCATCAATACAGCGTGGAGTGCCGGGTATCACACTCTGTTTCTGGTAGTCTTTGTCGGTGTGCTGACCGGTGTGGGCGGCGGCCTACTGCGCGATGTCATGGCGCAGGAGAAACCGTATATCCTGACCAAACATATTTACGCCTGTGCATCCATCATTGGAGCATTGGTGTGCGTGTATACGGAAGATGCGCTTGGAAATCTGCCCGCCATGATGGTGGGGGCCTGCGCGGTCGTAATCGTGCGGTTTCTGGCCATGCATTACCGGTGGAATCTGCCGAGAATTAACTGATCAAAAATACTCACAGAACACCTTACACGCCCTGGAACTGGCTCCCTGCGGGGAAAACACGATGCCAAGTTCCACATGATAGGGACCGGGCAGGAGTGGCAGGTAGGTAAGCTCCGGGGCCAGATGGCTGAGTGCTGCAGAGGAAAATGCCAGTGCATTGGAACTACGGACAACAGCGGTGGCAAGGAGCGGTGATAATTCGGTGGGATATGAGAGTGGATGTACATCAAATTCATGAAACAGTTTCCGCGCAGTATAGCCCAATGCCATATCGGCCGGACTGAAAATAAAGGTATAGTTTCCAATTGCAGAAATGGGAATTTCAACTGTGCCGGAAACCGGATCTGTTACGGCTTCTTTTAAGATGGGATGCCCCGGGGCACAGATCAGCTTTACTTCATCTGTTCTTCTCAGATGAATGTCCTGATCTTTTAATACTTTCAGAGGCAAAGAAAGAAGCGCCATGTCAAGACCGCCGTTCAAAATTTCGTATTCGAGCTGGCGGCTTGTTTTTTCTGTGATGGATACGGAAATTCCCGGATACTGGCTGTGAAAACGGCGGAGGATATCCGGGAGAAGGTACACGCCGCGGTAAGTGCTGATTCCAAAGCGGATGTTTCCTTTCGACAGGTGTTCCAGCTCATAGATTTCGTTCTTTGCCGTGCGGAATTCCTGAAGCATGCTGCGGGCATGGGAAAGAAATTGCTCACCAGAGGCAGTTGGGAAAATGCCGCGGGGGGTTCGGATAAACAGTGTGGTTCCCAGTTCGGCTTCCAGCTGGCGGATAAAATGGCTCAGGCTGGACTGTGCCATAAAAAGCCGTTCCGCAGCCCGGGAAATATTCTTTTCTTCTGCAAGAGTTATCAGATAATCGAGTTCTTTAAAATCCATAAAAACCCCTTTCGATATCGATAAAATCGATAATAACTATATAATATCATAGATTGCACCGAATTTAAAAACAGTATAAGATGAAAATC
The DNA here is from genome assembly GCF_040096075.1 of Ventrimonas faecis. Classification (NCBI taxonomy): domain Bacteria; kingdom Bacillati; phylum Bacillota; class Clostridia; order Lachnospirales; family Lachnospiraceae; genus Ventrimonas; species Ventrimonas faecis. The sequence goes on along the minus strand of NZ_JBBMFJ010000011.1, from coordinate 80,232 downwards.
AGAAAAAGGCAAGATGATGTTACATCGGTATTGAGGAGGAGAGAAACGATGGGACGGATTAGAATACCATATGGAACCGGATTTCAGGAGGCAGAACTGCCGGACAATCTGAATGTAGAGGTGATCGATCCACCGGAGCGGGAAAATCAGGTGGATGTGCTGCAATGTATGGAAGAGGCACTGGATCATCCAATTGGTTCACCGAAGCTGGAAGACATGGTTACATGTGGTCAGCATGTTGTGATTCTGGTAAACGACCAGACCCGGCCAGGGCCAAATGCGGAGATGGTCCGGCTGATCCGGGAACGGCTGCAGAGAAAACAGATTCCGGACAAAGATATTACAGTTGTAATTGCGACAGGCAGCCATAAGGGACCGGATGAAAAACAGATGAATACGCTTCTTGGTGGCCTGGAAAAAATACTTCGTGTTCATGTGCATGACTGTGAAGACGGAGACCATGTATATATGGGAAATACAGCCCTGCTGGATGTACCAATTTATTTGGACCGGATTGTGGCAAAAGCCGATTTCATTATTACTACTGGTCTGATTTCACCCCATCAGTCAGCTGGCTTTTCAGGAGGAAGGAAGAGTATTGTGCCTGGAGTGGTGAGCCTTGACACGCTGAAGATTCATCATTCCCTGAAAGTCAGACCATATGAGCCGGCGGTAGGTTATTACGATGGAAATCCGTTTCATGAGGTGGCAAAAGAAGCGGCACGTATGGTGAATGCAGGATTTATGCTGAATGTAGTACAGGATCCGCACAAGAAAATTGTGGGTGCCGTAGCAGGAGATTTGGAAAAGGCACATGCCGCCGGCGTGGAACTTTGTCGGAAAGAAAATATTGTTGATGTGCATGGACGGGCAGAGCTGATTATTACAAGTCCTGGAGGTGCACCTCGCGATATTGACTTGTGGCAGAGTCAGAAAGCGTTATCTGTTCCAGAATTGATATGCGTGCCCGGAAAAACAACGTTTATTCTTGTAGCAGAAGCGAAAAAGGGGATCCCTCAGATGTTTGTTGACTGGATGAGCCATGCAAAGACAGCGGAGGATGTGATTGAGCGTTACCGGAGAGAGGGATTTGGAATTGGAAGTAATAAGGCATTTATGTATGCCAGATGTATGTTAAAAGGCAGAATTATTCTGGTGAGCGAGGGAATGACAAAAGAGGAAGCCAGACGTGTTAAGCTGGAATGGGCTCCTGACTTGCAGACGGCAATTCAGATGGCGCTGGAAGAGCAGAGACCGAAAAAAGTGATTGTTCTGCCAAGAGCGGTCAATATGATACCTAATATAATAGAAGAAAGGGGACAGACATTATGATTTCTATGAAAGGAGCATGTGATCTTCACATTCACACATCACCGGATATTTTTGCAAGAATTGCCAATGATGTGGAAACGGCGATCGTGTGCCGGGATGCCGGCATGAAAGCGATTGTGTTAAAATGTCACGCAGATACCACAATGACCCGTGCGTGGCATACACAGAATCAGGTTCCGGGAATCCGGGTGTACGGAGGAATTGTCCTGAATCTGAATGTAGGAGGAATTAATCCGGCTGCAGTAGATGTTGCACTAAAAATGGGAGCGGTAGAGGTCTGGATGCCAACCTATCATTCACTGGCACATTATCAGGCAACGGGACTGATGGGTGGATACGGACATCAGGGCGCAGACGTGAAAGCCAGCTATCCGGTAAAGCCCATCACGATTCTGGATGAAGCAGGAAATCTGATTCCGGAAGTTTACCAGATCCTGGAACTGGTAAAAGCTCATAATGCAATCATTGGAACCAGCCATCTTGGCTCGGATGAGGCTTTGAAGCTGATTCGCGCAGCCAGGGAAATGGGATGCCAGAAAGTCGTTCTGACCCATCCGTTTTTCAATCCGCCGAAGTGTACGGTAGAACAGGTAAAAGAAGCGGTAGATCTTGGGGCTTTCGTGGAATTTTGTTCCGGAAATGCACTTAGTCCGATTCCGGCGCCAATCTCTCTGGATCTTTATAAAGAAGTGATTGATTTGTGTGGAGCAGATCAGCTGATTATTTCTAGTGATACCGGTCATCCACGGAAGACGATGGCACCGGAAACCAGCCGGATGTTTGCCCAGAGTTTGACATACAAAGGTGTCAAGGAGGCAGATCTGGAACGTATGCTGAAAGATAATTATCATAAACTGATCGACTTTGAGGACTGATTTTCTGGAAAAGAGGGTACAAAAAATGCGGCCGACATATTGTCTGGCCGCATTTTTCAGCAGATGCTGCTTATTTAAAGGTGATACATACCGGGCTTCCGGTTGGGATGATATTCAAAGTCGGAATCAACTGACCGGTAACCGGGTTAAAATTGAACTCGATGATGGTGTCACTGTCCTCATTTGCAACATAACATTTGCCATTCGGGGCAAAGCAGAAGAAACGAGGAGTTTTTCCGAGACAAGGATAAAATCCGGTATTCTTCAGATAACCGGTATGGGCATCAATGTGATATACAGCAATGCTGTCAGTATAGCGGTTAGATACAAGGACAAATTCGCCGCTCGGATCGATCATGACTTCGCTGGCATCGGAATAGGAGGTAATAGTTTCTGGTACGGTGGATAATTCCTGAAGAGCCTTCATTTTTCCAGTTTCCTCGTCAAACTGGAAGTACAGGACTTTATCGCCTTTTTCTTCACACATATACAGCCAGCAGTTATTTGGATGCATGGCAGCGTGACGCGGCTCGTCCCAGGTTCTTGCCATAAAGCGGTCGGTTTCAGTCAGAACGCCGGTACTATGATCGTATTTTAATGCACGCATTTGTCCAAAACCATTGACGCGGCCCTGTGCACAGGCGAAGATATAATTTTTTTTCTGATCCCAGAGACACTGATGCACGGTGGATACTTTACCCGGTTCTTTTCCCTCGTAAGTGAAGGTGGAAACAACGTCACCAAGAGAGCCATCTGCATTGCGCTTTACTGTGTAAAGTGTTCCGCCCTGAAGGGTTGCGATAATGACATGCTTGTTTTCTGCATCCACTGTAATATCCACCGGATTCTTTCCGCCGATATCGATCGTATTTAAGTGTTTTAATGTGCCGTCTTCCTGAATTTCGTAGGAGGAAGCCAGGGTCAGGTCTCCATGGACACTGTAGAGATACTTCTTTTCCAGATCAAGGCACTGGTAGCTTGGATTTGCTTCCGTGTAGAGGCACTGTTTTTCTGTCCAGTGTCCTTCTGGTGAGATTTCGTAAACAACCAGTCCGTTTCCGCGGGCATTTCGTTCTTTGGTGGTGCGGCAGCCGACATATGCGTATTTCATGAAAATACCTCCTGATAAATGATGATTTGATTATATAAGAAAAAAGTAACAAAGTAAAATTCTAAATATCAATAGACATGATATGAAAAAAACTATGATTTTAGAGAAAATACACAAAAGATATAGAAAAAAAGAATGGCTCATATTGAAAATTAATATTTTACAGAAAGTTGTATTTTTGCAATAATGATAAAAAACAGGTGAGGAGAGGAGTTACCGATGACAGAATTAAGAGTACTTGCAAAATTTGTTCATGATCTAAACTGGGAAGCGGTACCGGCTGATGTGAAAGAGACAACCAAAAATGTTCTGATTGATTCGGTGGGCGTTGGGATTGGCGCCTGCAGGAATGAACAGAACGTAAGCATCATCAACGAGTTCACCAGCCTTTGTAGCGATCACAGTGTAAGTATCTGGGGGCAGGGAAAAAAGACATCTCTGTTTCAGGCAGTGTTTCTGAATGCGCTGGAAGGACACACCCTGGAGATGGATGATGTGCATACCAGGTCTAAAACACACATTGGAACAGTAGTTACTCCGGCAGTATGGAGCGTGGCAGAATATGAAAAGAAAACCGGTCAGGAACTTCTACTGGCAGAATTATGTGGTTATGAGGTGACTGCCAGAATCGGAATGGCGCTTGGAGTATCTGCTCACAGAAATCTGGGCTGGCATGCAACCTCTACGGCCGGCGTGATCGGTGCTGCCGCAGCCTGCGCAAAGCTTCTTGGTCTGACAGAAAATCAGATTGTATATGCCATGGGAATGGCAGCGCAGGAGGCGGGCGGAACCTGGGCGTTTCTTGGAGACGGAGCCAGCTGTAAAATCCTGAATCCGGCAACGGCAGCCTGCACAGGCGCAAAATGTGCTTATCTTGCAAAAGCAGGAATGACCGGACCAGAACATGTACTTACAACAGAAGATGGCGGAATGCTTGCCGCAATGTCCAACGGTTATGATGTCAGCAAGGTATCCGCGGATCTCGGAAAGGTCTGGGAAGTGAAATTCATGGATAACAAACCATATCCATGCTGCAGAAGTACGCATTGCACGATAGATGGTTCCCTCTATTTAAGAGAGCATGAGGGAGTTCGCCCGGAGAATGTAGATCATGTAGATGTATTCACTTATCTTGTAGGAAACAAACAGTGCGGCATGAGTGAGGGAAGTATCCATCCAACCAAGGCAGTGGAAGCAAAATTTTCTACGCCGTTCACGGTAGCCAGCGCTCTTTTATATGGAAGAGTGACACTGGAAGAATTTACGCAGGAAAAAATCGATGATCCAAAGGTGCAGGAACTGCTCAGCCGTGTAAAGGTGATTACGGATGATTCCTTTACCAATCAGTATCCTGATCACTGGGGATGCCGTGTTGTTGCCTATATGAAGGATGGGAGAACTTGTGAGGTAACAATCCCGGATGCGTCTGGCAGTACGGACAATCCGCTGACCATAGAACAGCTTACTGCAAAGATCAAGGGAATTCTGCTTCGCGTAATGGATGAAAAGCAGGCAGATCAGACTATGGAATATCTGCATAATATTGAAAGCGCAGAAGAACTTCAGGCTGTGTAATTTTTCTGATTTTACGTTTCATTTGGATGATATATAGAAAAAAACAAGAATTAACGACCTCTTTATATCATTTTGACTATACCATCCATAGATATTATGTATTTGAAAAAAATCATCACAAAAAGTATAATAAAGTCACAAGTTAGAAATGCAATATCCCAAGAAAACAAACAAATTATACAAAGTGGAGGGAAGGTTACATGAAGAAAGCATTATCAGTTATGATGGCAACAGCAATGGCAGCAGCAGCTCTGACCGGATGTGGTGGAGGATCCAGTTCCGAAACACAGGCTCCGGCATCCAATGGGGGAGCAGCAGAGACAAAAGCAGCAGCTGCAGCAAGCGGAGAAAAAGCAGAGGATGTTTTCTGGACCGTTATGGCATGTCCGGCAAGTTCCGCACTGTATCCGTTCTGGGTATCTATCGGAGAGGGAATTCCGAGCGTATTCCCACAGTACAAGATTACCGTATCTGAAGGACAGGGTGCCGTTGCAATTACCAAAGCTGTAAGAAACGGAGATGCAGATCTTGGTAACTCTGTATCTGCTACCGACTATGAGAGCTACAATGGTATCGGAAACTTCGAAGGACAGCCGAGCAAAGACTCCCGTATCCTGTTCTACTACGAGGTTACCGGTGAGATGATGTGTGTCAGCAAAGATTCCGGTGTCCAGAAACTGACCGACTTAAAGGGCAAAAAGTTCTGCCCGGGCGGTACCGGAACTTCCGCAGAGAGCATTTTCAAAAGCATCTGTGATCTGTTTGACTGCGCACCGGAGTACTTCACCGCGAGCCAGAGTGATTCCGCAGATGCTTACGCAAACCGTGAAATCGTTGGTACCGTAAAACTTGGACCGGTGGTAGACTCTTATGTAATGCAGCTTGATGCATCCATCCCGATCGATATCATTGACCTGTCTGAAGATGAGATTGCAAAGATTCGTGAGAAATATCCATACCTGATCGAGGTTGATATCCCGGCAGGTACCTATGATGGTGTTGATCATGATGTACATACCGTTGGTACTCCGCAGGGCTGCCAGACCACTACCGCAGTTTCCCAGCAGGATGGTTACAATGTATGCAAGGCTGTATTTGAGGACGCAAAAGAGAAATGGCAGGCAGCTTACCCGGTTGGCGCAGAGAATGATCTTGTAGAGCTGACTCTGGCTTCTTCCATTCCGTTACATGCAGGTACCGTTCAGTATCTGACTGAGATTGGCGTAGATGTTCCGGAAGAGCTGATTCCGGAGGAGTACGTTCCGGTACAGTAAGCAATTTGATACCAAAACCGATGATCGCAGCTCTTAATAAGGGCTGCGACCACTTTAAGGAGAGATAACATGAGAAAACTTAATGGATTCTGGAAACACTTCATTACTTTCATGTCAGTCGCACTGGTGCTCTTTCAGATCTACACAGCCGGTTTCGGCGTATTCCCGGATATTGTTCAGCGAAGCGTACATTTATTCTTTGTACTGGCAATGATCTATATCCGCAAACCGATCAAAAAAGGCGTGGCAATGGACCATGTGCCGATTTATGACATCATATGCTGTATCCTCTGCATGATCTGCACCGGTTACCTGATTACCATTTACGATAAGATTCTGTGGGATCCGTCCCAGTGGATCAGCACTGCAGACAAAATTTTTGCAGTACTTCTGGTAGTCCTGATTCTGGAAGCAAGCCGCCGCGCAGTTGGCCTTACTTTCCCAATTATGGCAATTTTCTTCCTGTTCTATGCAATGAGAGGACAGCTGTTCCCGGGTACTTGGGCACACAAAAACTTTACCTTTAACCAGGTGTTCTGGATGCTCTACCATACCACAAACGGTATCTGGGGTCAGATGGTTGGCCTGTCTGCCGGCATGCTGGCTATGTTCGGTATCTTTGGTGCGGTTCTTTCCATTACCGGAGGTTCCCAGACGTTCATTCGCATTGCTCAGAAGCTGACTGGTAAAGCTACCGGTGGCCCTGGTAAGGTTGCCCTGATTGCATCTGGCCTGTTTGGTATGATTTCTGGTTCCGCTATGGCAAACGTAGTAGCAACCGGTACTTTCACCATCCCGATGATGAAGGATGAGGGCTATGACAAAGAATGGTCTGCAGCAATCAGTGCAGTTGGTTCCTGTGGCGGCCAGTTAATGCCTCCAATCATGGGTTCTGCGGCATTCATTATGGCACAGCTGATTGGTGTTCCGTATATGAGCATTGCGAAGGCAGCACTGCTTCCGGCTATTCTGTATTACCTTGGTGCATTTGTTGCCATTCACTACATTAGTAAGCGTCTTGGCATTAAGGGCAGGGGCGTAGAAGCTAAACTTGGCAAGATTGAGCTTGCAATTATCTTTATCCCGCTTGGAATTTTCGTTGGCTTCCTGGCAATGGGTTACACTGTTACCAAAGCTGCATTCTGGGCAACCATCATTGGTGTTGCAACTGCGGCAATCTGCTATTTTATCCAGAAAGAAGCAGATGCTGTTAAGAAAACCGGTAAGCTCTGCATGGATGTATGTACGGAGGGTGCAGGCAGTATCTTAAGCATGGCTGGCCTGTTAGCAGGTGCTCAGATTTCCATTGCCCTGATTTCCCAGACCGGTTTCGGTGTTAAGTTATCTTCCATGATCGTTTCCATCGGACAAGGCCACCTGTTCCCATGTCTGGTACTTTCCATGGTAGTATGCTTTATCCTTGGTATGGGTCTTCCGCCGACAGCAGCATACGTTCTGGCAGCATCCATTCTGGCTCCGGCTCTGATTACTCTGGGCCTTCCGGATCTGGTAGCTCACCTGTTCGTATTCTACTTCTCTACCATCGGCGCAATCACCCCTCCGGTATGCGCGGCAGTATTCCTTGCATCCGGTATTGCGGATTCCAACTGGCTTAAGACAGGTTTCCTGTCCGTACTGCTTGCAATCCCGGCATTCCTGGTTCCGTTTACCTTCGCTTATGACCAGGCTCTGATGCTGAACGGCGGTATTGCTGATATCGCAATCTGCACTGTTACCGCAGTGATTGGTGTATTCTTCATGGGTATTTCCATCGCGGGCTACTTAAAGAAGGATATGAATATGATTGTTCGTGTGATTATGTTCCTTGGTGGTGTCTGCATGTTCACACCGAGTATGGCAGCATCTGCTGTTGGTATTGTGATCTGTGTAGTAAGTTATATACTGGCTGGCGGTTTTTCAAAGAAAACAGCAGCCGCATAAACGAAACAGAGCAATTAACAAAAAGTAAAACAAAGGCAGAGTTTGTGGTCTGATCCGCGGACCCTGCCTTTGCTGTATAAACAATTAGAACAATACGGAGGCAATGATTATGGGACGTTTAACTGGAATTATTGATATGCACATTCATTCTGCGCCGGATATCCGTCAGAGAAAGCTCGATGACCTTCAGCTGATGGAAGCAGCGGTGGAGCGCGGAGTAAGAGCTATTGTGATCAAGTCACATATGGTTCCAACTGCGGACCGTGCTACCTTGGTCAACAAGATTCGTCAGGAAAAATATCCGGATTCTGATTTTCAGATGTTTGGAAGCCTGGTTATGAACCTTGCGGTTGGCGGCATTAATCCATGGGCAGTGGAGGCATCCATTAAACTTGGAGCAAAGGAGATTTTTCTGCCTACCATGACAGCAGAAAATCATTGCAAAAAGGAAAACAAAGAACATTATGTATCCGTAGTGAAAGACGGAAAAATTGTAGAACCTTTAAAAGATGTTTTCCAGCTTGTGAAGGATTATGATGTGGCACTTGGAACCGGACACATTTCTCCGTCAGAGATTTTTACTGTGGTGGAAGCTGCGAGAGATGCCGGTGTTAAAAAAATTATCGTAACACATCCGGAGTTCCATATTGTAGGCATGAGCCTGGAAGAGGAAGCAAGAATCGTGAAAGATTATGATGTTCTTCTGGAAAAGGTTTACGCACAGCCAATTGGCGGCGGTGTATACAAGAAAAATCTTCCGGACAATGTGGCACATATGAAAGAAATCGGCTGCGAACATTTCATTGTATCTACAGATGGCGGTCAGATGCAGAACCCGGAATGGTACAATACCATTGCTGAGTATATCGATTATCTGTATGACAGCGGATTCAGCCAGGAAGAAATTGATGTAATGACAAAGAAAAACCCGGGCAGAATGCTTGGAATCGAGTAATCATAAAATGGACATTTGCAATCTGAAGGAAAAACCGGAGTGTGAATGTCCATTTTCTATTTAAAGAATCTTCAGATCCGTTGTCGTCATTTTACTATAGAAAAAACAGCATGATATATATGCTGAATCATGTATTTTACTTATAAAGATCTGCGGTTTATAATGAAATCATCAGAAAGGGGATTACACATGGACGCATTGACAAAAAAAGAACAATTCGTCCGGCCGTCAAGAGAACTGATTGAGCGTCTGCGGAAATTCACCACACCAGAAATCTGTGATGGAGCAGGCTTGTATCATTCCATGGATTACCGGATCAAGCCGTGGATCGGGAAAAAGAAGATTGTCGGATCCGCTGTGACCGTAGATATGCCAAGTGGTGAGGGCAGTATTGTATCGGATGCAATCTCAGAACTTCAGAAAGGGGATGTGCTGGTGATTGCCGGAAAAGGCAATTGTGACTGTTCTTACTGGGGAGATCATCGCAGTATCTGCGCATCACTTCTGAAGGCAGAAGGCGTTGTGATCGATGGCGCTTTCCGGGATCTGGAAGGGTGCGAGGAGGCTGGCTTCCCGGTATATGCAAAAGGTCTGACTTGCGGTACCGCCGCAAAAAATGGGGCGGGAGCCATCAATGTTCCGGTCAGCTGCGGAGGAGTCAGCGTAAAGCCGGGAGATATTGTGATTGGGGATGTGAACGGAGTCTGTGTCATTTCCCAGGAGGAAGCAGAGTCTGTTATTGAACGCGCATTGAAAAAAATAGAGACGCAGCAGTACACGCTGGCTGAGATGAAGCGTACAGGCAAAGTTTTCACAAAAATGTTAAAAAAACCGAACTAAATGCAAAGGAGAGTATTCACATGGGCATGAACATTACAAAGAAAATTTTATCCACACATCTGGCTGCACCGTCTGACATGAAGCCGGGAGAAGAAATCCTGTTAAAGGTGGATCAGACTCTGACCCACGACATCAATGCGGTTATGACCTATCTGGCATTTGAGCAGGTTGGCCTGGACCGTATCCGCACCGAGTGCAGTGTCAGCTATCTGGATCACAACCTGTTATATCTGGACAACAAGACTCCGGATGATCATATTTATTTACAATCCGTTGCAAAACGTTATGGCGTTCATGTTTCCAGACCGGGCAATGGCATCTGCCATGCGGTTCAGGTTGCCAGATTTGGTGCTCCGGGCAAACTGCTGATGGGTGGCGACAGCCATACGCCCCATGGCGGCTCCATTGGTATGCTGTGTATCGGTGTAGGTGGCATGGATGTTGCAACTGCCATGACCGGAGTTCCGATGCGCCTGAAAATGCCGCAGATCATCAAAGTGAATCTGACCGGAAAGTTACAGCCGGGCTGCAATGCCAAGGAAGTGATTCTGGAAATGCTTCGCCGTGTCGGTATCAAGGGCGGTCTTGGAAAGGTATTTGAGTATGTGGGATCGGGTGCTGCAACGTTAAGCGTGTCCGAGCGTGCCAGCATTACCAATATGGGCGCAGAGATGGGCGCCACAACTTCCATTTTCCCGGCAGATGAGCGTGTTCGTGAATTTCTGAGAGCAGAAAAGCGGGAAGAAGACTTCACTGAGATTTTACCGGATGAGGATGCAGAGTATGATGGCGAGATGGAATTGAATTTAAGCGAACTGGTTCCGTTATGTGCATGCCCGCATCAGCCTGATAATGTTATTCCATTAAAAGATGTAGAAAAGAAAAAAGTTCAGCAGGTATTTATTGGAAGCTGCACCAATTCCAGCTATTCCGATATTGCGAAAGCTGCTCTGGTATTCAAGGACCGACATGTAAATGAGGATGTAAGCTGTACCTGTGCAATTTCCTCCAAGCAGATTTATAAGCTTTTAATGCGTGATGGCTATATTGACATGCTTCTGGATGCCGGCGTGCGCCTTTTGGAGATTGCCTGCGGACCGTGCTGTGCTATCGGCCAGTCACCGGCTACCAAGGGTGTGGCAGTACGTACCTCCAACCGTAACTTCAAGGGACGTGCCGGAAACCCGACCGCAGAGATTTATCTGGTAAGCCCGGAGAGTGCTGCGGCAACTGCAATCACTGGAACCTTTGCCAGTGCGGAAGATATTCTCGGCAGTGATCTGTCTGTTCTGGCAGAAGTGAAAGAGCCGACAGAGTTCCCGGTTGATGATGCTATGATCATTGAGCCACTTCCAGAGGAGGAAGCAAAGAAGGTAGAAATTGTGCGCGGACCGAACATTCAGCCACTTCCGATTCCAGATGCACCGGAGCAGTATTTAAAGGCGCAGATCAGCTTAAAGACTGTGGATAACATCACCACAGACGACATTACTCCGGCCAGTGCTGAGTTCTCCAGCATGCGTTCCAATATTCCGCTCATGAGCCAGTATTGTTATCACCGCTATGATCCGGAATTTGCTGCTCGCGCAAAGGCTATGGGCAAGAGCATCATTATTGGCGGAGAAAACTATGGTCAGGGATCTTCCCGTGAGCATGCGGCTATCAACCCGATGTATCTGGGCGTGAAGATGGTTGTGGCAAAGAGTATTGCCCGCATTCACAAAGGCAACCTCATCAACCATGGCATCATTCCAATGGTATTTGCAGATCCTGCAGATTACGATAAACTGGATATGTTAGACGAATTGGAGGTAAACGGCCTTCTTGACCAGATGAAGACCAGAGAAGTAGAAATTAAAGATCTGACCAAGGATATTTCCTTTAAGGCAAAACTGGAACTTTCTGATAATGAACTGGAGGTTATTCTTTCCGGTGGTCAGTTACGTCACTTACAGAAACAGTTAAAAGAAATGGAGGAGAAATAAAATGAGAACATTTAAGACAGTATTTATGCGCGGTGGCACCAGTAAAGGCTGTATCTTCCATAAGGAAGACCTTCCGGAAAACCGTGAGGAGTGGGACAGCATTTTCCTTCAGGCAATGGGCAATCCGGATCCGAAGCAGATTGATGGTATGGGTGGAACCGTATCTTCCAACAACAAAATCGTCATTGTATGGAAGAGCGAGGAACCAGGCATTGATGTAGAATATCTGGTTGGCCAGGTAATCGTGGGAAAGAGCCAGGTGGATTATAAGTCCAACTGCGGCAATATGACTGCAGCAGTTGGCCCATATGCGGTAGAAGAGGGTATGGTTGCCATTACAGAGCCGGTGACCACAGTTCATATGCTGAACCGCAATACCGACAAATATATTGATGTAACCGTTCCGATTGACCCGGAAACAAAGACCTTTGCCCAGGAGGGTGACTGTGCCATTGCCGGTGTGGATGGAACCGCTGCAGAACTGAATGTAAAGTTCTTAAATCCGGCTGGCGCAAAAACCGGAAAACTCCTTCCGACCGGAACCTGTGTGGAGACTCTGGAAATTCCGGATTTTGGCCCGATTGAGGCAACTATCCTGGATGTATCCAATCCGATGGTTCTGGTTAAGGCTGAGGATATCGGCATGACTGGCACGGAACTTCCGGAGGAAGTGAACGGAAATAAAGAGGTTTCAGATCTCCTTGAAAAGATCCGCGGCGTTGCCTGCTGCAAGATGGGCTTTGCAAAGGATTTGAAAGATGCTACAGAGAACAGCCCGGCAGTTCCGAAAGTAGGATTTGTGACAGTGCCGAAGTCTTATACGGATATTGCAGGCCAACAGGTGAATGCCGAAGATATGGATGTCTGTGCCCGTGTTATTTCTGTGTTCAAATGCCATAAAGCATGCCCGCTGACTTCCGCAAGCGCTATCAGTGTGGCAGCAGCCATGAAAGGGTCTGTAGTGGAGAAAGTACTCCGGAAGGCAGGAAACGCTGGAAATGTCCGCATCGGACATCCGAGCGGCATCATGACAATGGTTCCGGAACTGAAAGAGGAAAATGGGGAAGTAAAACTTCCGAGCGTTGGTGTACAGAGAACCGCACGCCGGATTATGGATGGAACCCTGTATATTCGGAAGTAATCGTAATTGTCAGAAATGACGAATCAAATTGCAGATATCTGCCGCAGAATGTCCCAAAGTGGCATTTTGCGGCAGTTTTCAGGTGAAAATATCATTTGAAAAAACACGGAAGCAGGAGAATGAAAAAATGGTAAGATTGACCGATCATGGTGTTGTGCTTGCGGCTGATGGCACCTTTACCGCTGTGAAATGTGCGGAGCAGCAGTCTGGGGGAAAGAGAAAGACCATGGCTTACGGAATTTTAAAAGCCCATAACCACAGTGACAATATGGAGCAGCTGCAGCTGAAATTTGACGCGCTGGTTTCTCCGGATAACAACTATGTCAATATTCTGCAGACGGCCCGCGCAAGCGGAATTAAAAAATTCCCAGTGCCGTATGTACTTTCCAACTGTCATCACACCCTCTGTGCGGTGGGTGGCACGATCAATGAGGATGATCATGTTTTTGGTCTTGGAAACGCAAAAAAATATGGCGGTATCTTTGTTCCGCCGTATCGTGCCGTGCTCCATCAGTATATGCGTGAGATGATGGCCGGCGGTGGAAAAATGATTCTTGGTTCCGACAGCCATTCCCGCTATGGTGCCCTGGGTACTATGGGAATCGGCGAGGGCGGCGGTGAGGTGGCAAAGCAGCTTCTTGGTCGTACCTATGATATTGCGTATCCGCCGGTTCTGGCGGTGAAGTTGACCGGATCTCCAAGACCTGGTGTGGGCCCGCAGGATGTGGCGCTGGCCCTGATTGCGGCAACCTTCCAGAATAATTTTAATAAGAATAAGGTTCTGGAGTTTGTGGGTGACGGTGTTTACAACTTAAGTATGGAATGCCGCATGGGCATTGATGTCATGACCACGGAGAGTGCAGCACTCTCCAGTGTCTGGTGTACCGATGGAAAGACCGAAGAATTCCTGGCAGAGCACGGACGCCGTGATGCCTATCGTGAGATGGCACCAGAGGCAGGCGCGTATTACGATGGGCTTATCGAAATCGATCTTTCCAGCGTGGAGTGCATGATCGCCCTGCCGTTCCATCCAAGCAATGCCATGCCAATCCGTGAATTTAAGGAGCGGATGCCGGAGGTTATCAAAGAGGTCGAGGAAGCCGGAAATAAGATTAAAGGAAATCACGGCGAGCCGTTTTCGATTCAGTCTCATATGCGTGATGGGGAGTTTTTCGTGGATCAGGCACTGGTCAGCGGCTGTAGCGGCGGCCTCTTTGAGAACATTGTTGCCATGGCAGATATCTTAAAGGGTTATGGAATCCCGGGAAGCGGGCTGAATCTGGGTATCAACCCGGCCAGCCTTCCGGTCATGGCAGATCTGATGGAACAGGGAATTGCGGGAGAACTGGCAGTCAGCGGTGCAACACTGCGCCCATGCATCTGCGGCCCGTGCTTTGGTGTGACCGATGTTCCGGCCAATAATCAGGTCAGCATTCGCCATATGACCAGAAACTATCCGAACCGGGAAGGTTCCAAGCCGGGACAGGGCCAGATGGCCTGCGCCTGCCTGATGGATGCACGTTCTATCGCGGCTACGGTTCGAAATGGCGGAAAACTGACAGCAGCTACCGAATTGGATGTAGAGTACCGCACGCTGCATCATCATTTTGATCCGAAGATTTACGAGAACCAGGTATTTGATAACTATAATAAGGGTGACGACAGTGTAGAACTGACTATGGGTCCGAATATTGCGGACTGGCCGGAAATGCAGCCGCTCACAAAGCATCTGCTGTTAAAGACGGCTGGCTCCTATCATGGATCCGTGACTACCGATGAGCTGGTTCCGTCCGGAGAAGCATCTTCTTTCCGTTCCAATCCGGAGAAAATTTCGGAGTATGCCATGATCAGCCGCGATCCGGAATATGTAGGACGGGCAAAAGCAGTACGGGCGTTGGAGAAGAGCCGGAGAGAACAGGCTGACGGCAGCATTCAGACAGGGGATGCGGAATGTAATAATCTGCTTGCAAAGCTTACTGTGGAGCTTGGGTGCAGTATTTCCGATATTACTCTGGGCAGTCTGATGGTCAGCGACAAAATTGGTGACGGTTCATCCAGAGAACAGGCGGCCAGCTGTCAGAAGGTACTGGGGGGATTTGCGAATCTGGCAAATGAGTATGCGACCAAGCGTTACCGTTCCAATCTGATCAACTGGGGACTTTTACCGCTTCGCACAGAAGAAGCACTGGATATTCCGGTGGGAAGCTATCTGCTGATTCGTGATGTACGGGATGTAGTATCTTCCTGCAAAAATCCGGTTATGGCAGAGGTATTGGACCCGGCCAGCGGAAGTGTGAAGGCGGTACTGAACTGTACACTGGATGCACTTACGGAAGATGAACAAAAAATTTTATTATCAGGATGTCTGATCAATTATTACAGAAGTTAAAGAAAATCAGGAACAATCGGGACAGGGCGGATTCCTTTGCGGAAGACGCCCTGTTTCGATGCTTGCGGAAGGACGAAAAAGTGGATATAATAAAGGTGACAGTAAGGGGAATATCCCCGGACATCAGGAGGAAATGCATGGATTTTCGCGAAATGCTTTATATTACAACCGTTGCGGACTGCCGCAGCATTACTGCGGCTGCGCGTAAGTTATATATATCCCAGCCGTCACTCAGTCATATTGTTTCCAAAGTGGAACAGGATGTTGGGGTAAAGCTCTTTGACCGCGGAACTTCGCCGCTTACTATTACCTATGCGGGGGAAAAGTATGTGGAGACAGCCAGAAAAATTTTGCTGATGAGTGATAACTTAAGAAAAGAACTGATTGACGCGGGACTTGGGGAAAAGGGACGTATTGTGTTTGGCATGCCGACAGAGCGTGCCGGTTACATGCTTCCAGCGGTTATTCCGGAGTTTAAGAATCAGTATCCTGGAATTGAACTGCAGGTGATGGAGGCAAAATCAGATGAACTTCTGAAAGCACTTTTACGGGACGATATCAGCTTTTATGTGATTCCCAGAGGCCAGGGGGATCTTCCAGTGGGACTGAAAGCGGAGGCAATCTACCGGGAACGGCTTTTGCTTGTGGCAGAAAAAAATATGATACGGGAGGATATGTTTTTAGAGACAGAAAAAGATATTCATCCGGCGGATCATTCTGGGATAAAGGGATGCCTGAATTTGAATGCCATGAAGGATCTTCCGTTCATCATGCTGAAAAAGGGACATGCAATACGGAAGAAAACAGATCTGGTACTGCGCCAGTACGGAATTGATCCGAAGATTATGATTGAGCTTTCCAGCTGTATTTCCGCGGTTCAACTGGCAGCGGCGGGGCTTGGAGTGGCCATTGTTCCCCAGCGCGCGGTTGATGCGCTGGGAGGAATGGCACGTTTTTGCTGCTATGATTTTTCTGTGACTCCGGAGTTCTGGAGTGTCAATGCAGTTTATAAAGAAGATATGTATCTGGGGCGCGCGGAGCGGTACCTGATCGATCTCATGAAACAGAAATTTATCCGCGAAGCTTCATCAGCCGCTCCTGTACCGTGGCAATGAATACCAGACCGGTGACAACATGCGGATTCTTGATCGTAGTTACTTTTTTCAGATCAGCAGTCATGATGCCGTCTTCCACGGTTTTCACGGCTGCTTCTTTTAACTGGCGGCCAAAGGTTTCCAGCTCTTTGTTCTGATCCAGCTCGCCGCGTTTTTCCAGGGCGCTGGCCCAGGCCATGATGATGGCAAGGGGGTTGGTGGAGGCAACGCCGCCCTCTAAGTAGCGGTAGTAGTGACGGCGCACGGTTCCGTGGGCGGCCTCATACTCATAGCAGCCCTTCGGGGAGACCAGAACGGAGGTCATCATGGCTGCGGAGCCGTAGGCGGTTGCCAGCATATCACTCATGACATCACCATCGTAGTTCTGGCAGGCCCAGACATAGCCGCCCTCATTCTTGACGGCGCGGGAAACAGCATCGTCAATCAGGCAGTACTGGTAGGTAATACCGGCTTTCTCAAAATCTTCCATAAATTCACTCATGAAAACTTCTTTGAAAATCTCACGGAAATTCCGGTCATAAACCTTGGAAATGGTATCTTTTGCGGAAAAAATCAGGTCCTGCTTTATATCCAGGGCGTAGGCCATGCAGCAGCGGGCAAAGCTTCGGATGGAGGAATCCAGGTTGTGGATGCCCTGGGCAATACCCGGGGAGGTGAAGTTATGAATCAGTTCCCTGGTTTCCGTTCCGTCCTCTGCAGTAAAGACCAGTTCGCATTTGCCAGGCTGGTCAATCTTCATCTCAGATGCGCGGTAGAGATCGCCGTAAGCGTGGCGTGCCAGGGTGATGGGCTTTGTCCAGGTCTTGATGTATGGTTCAATGCCCTTGATGAGGATCGGAGCGCGGAATACGGTACCATCCATAATGGAACGGATGGTGGCGTTGGGACTCTTCCACATTTTCTTTAGCTGATATTCCTGGATACGCTCCAGGTTTGGCGTGATGGTTGCGCATTTGACAGCAACGCCGTATTTGTTGGCGGCATTGGCGGAATCCACGGTGACCTGATCATCCGTAAGGTCACGGTTGCGGATGCTTAAGTCGTAATAGTCCACCAGCAGGTCCACGAAAGGGAGCACCAGCTTTTCTCTGGTTTCTTTCCACAGAATTGCCGCCATCTCATCGCCGTCCATCTCAACGAGCGGTGTTGTCATTTTAATTTTTTCCATAATCTTACCTCCTCTGTAAGCAGAAAAACACAATGTTTATTCTTAGTTTACCACAACTATTTACTTTTGAAAATCCACATTGTATACTAAACAGTAACTGTGAGGGTACTGAACAGTTACACTAAACATCCAATACGCAGGACAACGCGGCATAAGGCCGTGCTCCTAGAAAAGAAAGAGAAAAACAACATGGAGAAAATGAAAGATCTGGCATATTATAACGGAAAAATTACCAGCATTGACGATATGATGATCCCGGCCAATGACCGCGGGTTTTATTTTGGAGACGGCATTTATGAGGCTGCAATGAGACCGTTTTTGTCCGGGACGGCTATGTGACCGAGTGTTCCCACTCCAATATTTCCATGGTGAAGGATGGCGTGTTCATTACCCATCCGTTGGACAACCTGATTCTTCCGGGGACCAAGCGGAAACACATCATCCGCTGGTGCGGTGAGCTTGGCATTCCGGTGGAGGAGCGTGCCTTTACCCTGGAGGAGCTTTACACCGCAGATGAGATTCTGGTGACCAGCACCAGCCATCCAAGCATGTGTGCCATGGAACTGAATCAGAAATCCGTCGGCATGAAGAATCAGGAGCTGATTCAGAAACTGCGGGACAAATACTTAAACGAAATCGGAAAATAATCTGCTACAGCAGTTTTAGATGGAAAGCGGGAGGAATTCATACGTGGAGAGAAAACGAATCCGGGACTTCGGCATTGTGCCGGGGCGCCTGGAGACTGGAAAACGGAATAAGATTACCGATGTACCTGGCGTAAAAGTCGGGCACTGCACCGTAAAAACGGAGGAAAACCATACCGGCATAACGGTGATTGTGCCGGGAGCGGACAATGCCTTTGCGCAAAAGTACACGGCTGCTGCCTATGTCCATAACGGGTTTGGCAAGAGCGCCGGCCTGGTACAGGTGGAAGAGCTTGGTACCCTGGAAACACCCATTGCCCTGACCAATACCTTAAATGTGGGAAAGGTCTGGGATGCTATGGTGGATATTGTGGTGGAACAGTGTGAACAGGATGGTCTGGAGCCTATGAGTATCAATCCAGTCGTAGGCGAGTGCAATGACAGCCGCATCAATCAGATTCAGAAACGGGTTGTGGGAGCAGATGAAGTCCGCCAGGCCTTTGCGTCAGCTTCGGAAGAGTTCGAGGAAGGGGATGTGGGAGCCGGAGCCGGAACCATCTGCTACGGTTTAAAGGGCGGCATTGGTTCTGCTTCCCGCGTGATCCGGATCGGAGAGAAAGAATATACGATTGGCGTGCTGGTGCAGTCCAATTTTGGCGCAACGGAAGATTTTGTGTTAAATGGCGAATCGGTGGGAGCAAAGATTCTGGACTGGAAGCAGGAGAAAGATGATATGGCGGCATCAGAAGAGGATAAGGGCTCCATCATGAGCATCCTCGCCACGGACCTGCCACTGACCAGCCGCCAGTTAAGACGCATTCTCCGGAGAACCGGCGTGGGCATTGCCCGTACTGGCGGTTACACCGGACATGGAAGCGGCGAGGTCATGATCGGGTTTACCACAGCGAACCGGATTCCGTCAGGAGCAGAGGAAGAACTGCTGCAGATTCAGGCAATTCCGGAACATGTGATCAACCGGGCTTTCCTTGCGGCTGCAGAGGCAGAGCAGGAGGCTATTTTAAATTCCATGACGGCAGCAAAGCGGACCCGCGGACGAGCGGGAGAACTTTATTACAGTTTGTCAGAGTACCTGGAAGATCAGGATTCGAAACAGTAACAAATTTGTGCAGACAATCGACGGATTATTTGTCAGCTGCTTTCTTCGCCGCTTCAATCAGTCCGGTAAACACCGGAAGCATATCATCGGATGCCACCAGCATGGCCTCCGGGTGCCACTGGATGCCAAGGCCGTAGGGATAATCGATCAGCTCAATGGCCTCCACAATGCCGTCATCGGCGGTGCCGGCGATCTTTAAGCCATCACCCAGTTTTTTCACGCTCTGGTGATGGTAGCTGTTGGTCCAGACGCGCTCGCCGAACATGTTGTAGAGGGTCGTGCCTGGTTTCAGTGTAACCTGGTGGCTCACATCACCCCGGTCATCCTTGATCATGTGTCTTGCTGTGCCTTCCCCGTGCAGGCTGTTGTCCTGGTACAGGGTTCCGCCGCAGGCTACGTTTAAGACCTGGTGTCCGCGGCAGATAGCCAGAAACGGCTTTCTTGTTTTGATAACCCGGCGGATCAGGCCAATCTGGCTGCGGTCCAGTTTTAAGCTGGTGTCACCTACCAGTGGATGGGCCATCTCTCCGTAGCAGCAGGGGGTGATATCAGCTCCGCCGCTGAAGATGAAGCCATCGCAGGCCTCCACCATGGCGTCTAACTGGTCCTCATTGGTGACGGAAGGAAGCAGGAACGGAACTCCGCCGCCCTTTGTAACTGCATCGTTGTAAGTCCAGCCATTGGTGGAAAGCGGTGCGCCGGATACCGGATTTTTCGTATTTATTGTTGTAATTCCAATCTTTGGCAACATCATAAAATACCTCTCTTTATCAGATTCAAACGGCTGTTAGTATATCATCAATGCCGGATGGATGCAAGACCCAGCTCGGTGATCTCGCAGCCGCTGCGGGTGCGTCCAACCCGGATCAGGCCTTCCTCGGCAAGCTCTTTTAAGAGACCGCGCAGCTTTCCATCGCTGACGGCGATTTCTTTTTCTGTCAGGGCCGTCAGAATGGTGCCGCGTCCGATTCGCGGTGTTTCCGCGATCAGGGAAAGGACCTGGTTCTTTAATACGCTGCTTTCGCTGACCGGCTGGTTTACCCGGCTCCGGATGTAGGATGGAAGCTGGGAGAGTACCAGCGGATGGGCCGAGTACAGGGAGAAGAAATAGCGGCTTAAGTTGAACAGCTCCTGGATATTTCCCGGGTAATCGTAGTTCGTCAGGAAATTCATCAGGCTGGAGGAGATCAGATCTTTCAGCCTGATGTTGGGGTCATGGAACAGTTCCCGGAAGAAAAGCTCCATCAGAACCGGAATATCTTCCCGCCGCTCCCGCAGAGGGATGGTATCGATGGAGGCGGCATTTAAAAGAAAGAAAAGTTCTTCCCGGAAGCGCCCGTCCAGAACGTCCTGGTACAGATCCTGGCTGGTGGTGGCGATGATGCGGATATCCAGATCATCCATCGTGTTTTGCAGAATACTGATGAGAGTATCCTGGGTGGAGAGGGAAAGACGTTCCACACCGTCAATCAGCAGGGTGCCGGTATCTGCCAGCTTTAACTGGTCCGCAGCTTCCAGACCGGTATACAGGGAGTTGAAAATGATCAGAGGATTCTGTCTGCGGCTGGAGGTTTTGTGAATCGCTGTGGCAATCTTCTTTTTCTGGGTGCCGTTTTCACCCTGGATCAGCACTGGAAAATCGTAGAGCGCCAGGCGGCGGGCGTACTCCAGCATGTTCAGCACGCGGCCGGAGACCGACAGGATGCTGTCAAAACCGCTGTTGAGCCGGTAAAAATCTGAGGAAGGATCCCGCACATCCACCGGGGTAATATCCGGGGCAGGGGAGGAGGACACAGGCTGGCTGCTCAGCAGATAAAGCGGTTTGTGGCCGGGCAGGGAAAGCTGCAGGACACTGAGATGTCTGCGCAGGCCGCTGCGGCTGACCAGCTGGTAGTCCGCGCTCTGGCAGAAATTATGGGATGCGTACTGGGAAGGCAGCCAGGAAGAAAACAGGCTGTCCATGCATCCGTTTTCCGGGATATTCCAGTCCTGGCAGAAGGCCCGGTTCACCATGCTGATGCGGCCCTCGTCTGTCATGAGGCAGATGCTGACGTTTAAGTTGCTTATGACGGCCTGCAGAAGCTGCTGGGAAAATACATAGTTGGTGTAATGAGTTCCGGTTAACTGGATGATCTGCAGGATCCGGTTCACATAGGTCCGTGTGATCTGGTTGGTTAAGCTGGATGGAAGCTGAAAACAGGTACACAGATCGTGAATCGTGGAAATATCAATGATCCGGTTTCCAATATTGATGACATTGGGTACATGGCGGGGAACCAGCTGGGGCTCGCCCAGGGTGATGGCATACTGGATGGATTCGTCTGTCTGGGTACATCCCTGATAAAAAGGAACAAAGTGGTACTGGGTGATGCCGGCATCCTTCAGCTGCCCGAGAATATCCAGAACGGAATCCCTGGTGTCATTGACCAGATAAACGGAAGAACCCTGAGGAATCCGGATGATCTGGTCTAAAGAGACCGGATTGAAGGTACGGGTGCAGATCAGCTGGGTAATATGTTCCGGAACCGGAATGGGAAAGGCTTCCCGGGTGCGGCTGCTGGCAAACAGAATGCAAGAGTAGTCCTGGATCTGTGACGGATCATGGATCTGGTAAGGGTCAAGGATGTCAAAGCGGATATAGTTGCCCAGCAGGGCGGAAAGATAGTCCTGAAATTCCCGTCGGATCCCGGCGTGCAGACAGATGATAAGGGCGCCGGACTTTTGGGTATTGGGAATAGGCAGTTCAGTATGGGACATGGGTTCTCCTTTCATAACAGGGAAATACATTTTATTAGGTTCATTATAGAATAAAAATAGCGCGAAAACAACCTAAACTATTTATAAAATAAAGAAGTGCAAATATTTATCGAAAAAAGGTATTTTTTATTTGACATTGTAATGTGGTAAAGTGTAAAATGGGAACCATGCAAGGGCGCATACACGGAAGGGAAACGTATGCTCCATGCTTTTTTTATATACATGGAGCGTAAAGAACGTGTAAAGACCCCTGAAAGAAAAGGAGGAATATTTATGAAGAAGACAAAAACAAAGCTTCTGGCTGTGCTCCTTACTGCAGCTATGGGCGCACTGACCGCATGCGGCGGTTCTGGTTCTTCTGAGACCACTGCAGCAGCTTCCGGTGATACCCAGGCAGCCGCAGAGACTACCGCAGCTGTAGAGCTGGCTTCGGGCGAGTCCGTATCCCAGGATACTGACATTACCGCAGCAATGCTGGTAGACTTTACCACCATGGATCCGATGGATACCAGCGATACCTTATCCGGCGGTATTCAGAGACTGATGATGGACGGTCTGTTCGGTTTCGATGACAACATGAAGATCATCCCGATGCTGGCAACCGACTACGAGGCCAACGACGACGCTACCGAGTTCACCATCCACTTAAGAGAGGGTATCCAGTTCTCCGATGGAACTCCGTGGAACGCAGAGGCAGCAAAGGCCAACTTCGACCGCTGGGGTGACAAGAACCTTGGCTTAAAGAGAACTACCTTACTGTGCAATGTCTTAAAAGAGACAGAGATCGTTGACGATTACACCGTAAAAGTAACTCTGGAAAATCCGTTTGGCGCATTTATTCCGACCCTGGCACATCCGGCCTGTGTTGTTATGAGCCCGGCAGTTATTGCAAAGGGCAATGAAGAGTGTGCAAAGAACCCGGTTGGTACCGGTCAGTACACCTTCGTAGAGTGGGTAGCAGGTGAGCACGCTACCATCGCTTTAAACAAAGACTGGTGGGGCTATGACGCAGACATCTGCGGCGGCACCGCTTTAGTAGATCCGGACGCAGGCTTCAAGACCATTACCTTCAAGCCGGTATCTGAGAACGCAACCCGTGTTGCTATGCTGCAGTCCGGCGATGCTCAGTTCATCTGGCCGGTTCCGACCGAGAGCATTGAGACTCTTCGCGGCGACAGCAACGTATCTGTTGGTCAGGAAGAGGGTATCGTAGTACGTTACCTGATGATGAACAACCAGAAGGCACCGTTCAACGATGTAAGAGTTCGTCAGGCCATCAACTATGCGATCAACAAGGATGCTTACTGCGCAGTTGTTAAGAACGGTGTGGCAACTCCGGCAACCTCCATCATCGGACCGGCAGTTCAGTACTACAAAGGCAACGATGTATACGCATACGACATCGAGAAGGCAAAATCCTTACTGGCTGAGGCTGGTTACCCGGATGGCTTCAAGACCAGCATCATGTGTGCTTCTACTACCGCAAACTTAAAGCAGTGTGAGTTCTTACAGCAGCAGCTGGCTCAGGTTGGCATCGATGTTCAGATCAACGCTCTTGAGAGCGCGGTGGTAAACCAGAAGATCCAGGATGTGGATGTTCCTGGCTCTGAGGCAGAGGTTGATATGTATGTGATCGGCTGGTCCCCATCTACCGGTGATGCGGACTGGGGTATCCGTCCACTGATGGCGATCGAATCTGAGCCGCCGGCAAGCTACAATATCTGCTACTATGAGAACGAAGAGGTTGACCAGCTCTTGAAAGACGCATTATCTACCGCAGATGATTCCAAGAGAGCAGAGGCTTACGCAAAAGCTCAGGATATCATCTGGGAGGAGAGCCCGCTGGTATGTCTGGCAAACGACAACAACACCTGGGCCAGCTCCGCAAAGATGGTAGACGCAAAGCTGTTCCCGGATAACTGCCTGAACTTAAGAAACGCTAAGCTGGCAAAGTAATCCATATTTAGATAAGAAACAGATCTGACAGAATGAAATACTGCAAAACAGGTGGTCTGGCGGAATTCTGATCCGCCAGACCCCTTTTCAGATAAAAAGAAACCTATTAACCCAGGGGGTACTCCCCAAAAAGAACGAAAGGTGTTGAGTGTATGTTAAGGTACATAGGTAAAAGAATCATTGGAGTGATACCTACCCTGATTATCGTGGTAACATTCGTATTTTTCTTCGTCCGGCTGATTCCCGGTGACCCGGCCCGTCTGGTAGCAGGTCCGCAGGCAACCATCGAAGATGTTCAGGTAGTAAGAGAAGAACTGGGACTGGATAAACCGATCCACGAACAGTACATTACATATGTAACAGGTCTGCTGAAGGGTGACCTTGGTACATCTCTCCGGACCAAACGTCCGGTTGCGGTGGAGGTTTCCAACCGCTATGCCAATACGGCAAAACTGACTCTGCTGGCCCTCACATGGAGTACCATCGTGGGTGTGCTTCTCGGCGTATGGTCCGGAAGACACAGAAGCCGTTGGCAGGATTACACAGGAATGACACTGGCGGTGTCCGGCATATCGCTTCCTTCCTTCTGGGTGGGCTTTATGCTGATCATGGTATTTTCCGTGAATCTGAAATGGTTCCCGACCACGGGCGCGGATTCACTGAAGAGTCTCGTGTTACCTTCGATTGCACTGGGATCCAGTATCGCGGCCATCATTGCCCGTTTTACCAGATCCTCTATTATAGAAGTATTAAAAGATGACTACATTCGTACTGCCCGCGCAAAGGGCTTAAGAGAGCGCGTGGTTGTATGGAAGCATGCGTTCCGAAACGCGATGATCTCCGTGGTTACCGTAGTCGGCCTGCAGTTTGGTTTCCTGCTTGGTGGTTCTGTAGTAACCGAGTCCGTATTCGCGTTCCCGGGTCTGGGTTCTTTGCTGGTTGAGTCTGTAAACTATCGTGACTACCCGGCAATCCAGTCCCTGATCCTGATCTTTTCATTACATTTCGTTGTGATTAACCTGATTGTAGATGTGCTCTATGCCGTACTCAATCCGGAAATCCAGCTTGACTAAGAAAGGAGGAGTTTGAGATGGCAAAAGAGAAAAAAGTAAATCAGGCCGAAGAGACCCTGAACGAAAAAACGGACATCAGTACTCCACTTTCTGAGTTTGTCCGCAAGTTTAAGAAACAGAAAACCGCCATTGTGGCTCTGGTTTTCATTCTGTTTTTAGTAGTACTTTCCTTTACCGCAAAGTTCATTGCTCCTTACGGAATCAATGATTATGATTACAACGCGATCATGCAGGCACCGACTGGCGCGCACTGGTTTGGAACCGATGAGTTCGGAAGAGATCTGTTCTCCCGTATTATCTGTGGTACTGGTATTTCCTTAAGTGTCGGCCTGTTTTCCGTCAGCATCGCAGCCGTGATCGGTTCCTTTCTGGGGCTTCTGGGCGGTTATTATGGTGGTATGATCGATGCTGTGATCATGCGTATCTGTGATGCGCTGTTTGCGTTCCCGGGCATTATCCTGGCGATCGCAATCGTAGCTATTTTAGGCAGCGGCATGACCAATGTTATCATTGCGGTAGCAGTGTTCAACATTCCGAAATTCGCCCGCCTGGTACGAGGCAACACGCTGGCTACCAAGAACAGCGTATTCGTGCAGGCAGCAAAGAACATCGGCGCGGATGATAAGAGAATCCTGTTCTACCACATCCTGCCGAGCGCGATCCCGGACATCATCGTTCAGTACAGTATGTCCATCGGATCTTCCATTCTGACTGCTTCTTCCTTAAGCTTCTTAGGCATGGGCGCCCAGCCGCCGACACCGGAGTGGGGCCTGCTTTTAAGCAACGGACGTACTTACATGATGAACAGCTGGCACATCACCCTGTTCCCGGGTCTTGCAATCTTCTTAACCGTACTCAGCTTCAACCTGCTGGGCGACGGTCTCAGAGATGCTCTGGATCCGAAACTGACTGATTAAGGAGGTGCAGGCACATGAGTGAAACAATCAAAGTGGAGACAACGAAAGATGCCTCCGGCAAAAATATTCTCGAAATCAAAAACATGCACACCTGGTTCCACATGGACAGCGGCATTGTCAAGTCGGTGGATGGTGTTGATATTGAATTAAAAGAGGGTTCCACTCTCGGTATCGTAGGAGAGTCCGGCAGCGGAAAGAGCGTAACGGCTCTGTCCGTGATGGGTCTGCTGATGGGAACCACCGGTAAAATCGAAGAAGGACAGATTCTTCTGGACGGAAAAGATATCGTACACATCAGCAATGAGGAGCGCAGAAAGCTCCGCGGCAGCAAGATTTCCATGATCTTCCAGGAGCCGATGACCAGCTTAAACCCGGTTATGAAGATTGGTGACCAGATCATGGAAGCCATTCTCATGCATCAGAAGGTCAGCAAGAAGGAAGCAGAAGAGAAAGCCATTGAGATGCTCCGCATGACCGGCCTTCCCCGGGTGGAGAAGATGATGAAGGAGTATCCGTTCCAGCTTTCAGGCGGCCAGCGCCAGCGTGTCATGATTGCCATGGCTCTGGTATGCAATCCGGAGATCCTAATCGCGGATGAGCCGACCACGGCACTGGATGTAACCATTCAGGCGCAGATTCTGGACCTGATGAACAAGTTAAAGAAAGAGATCGGAACCTCCATTCTCTTTATCACCCATGACCTCGGCGTGGTGGCAGAGGTGTGTGACCAGGTTGTTGTTATGTACTGCGGCCGCGTGGTTGAGAAAGGTTCTGTTTACGACATTTTCGATAACCCGTCCCATCCGTACACGGAGGGCCTGTTAAATTCCATCCCGAAGCTGGGCGAGCACGTGGATGAACTGGAATCCATTCCGGGCAACGTGCCGAACCCGAAATACATGCC
Source organism: Ventrimonas faecis (assembly GCF_040096075.1). Lineage (NCBI taxonomy): Bacteria > Bacillati > Bacillota > Clostridia > Lachnospirales > Lachnospiraceae > Ventrimonas > Ventrimonas faecis. The sequence goes on along the minus strand of NZ_JBBMFJ010000011.1, from coordinate 53,163 downwards.
GAAGGGCTGTAAATTCGCGCCGCGCTGCAAGTATGCCTTTGACCGCTGCCGCGAGGAAGAACCGGGATTCACGGATCTCGGAAACGGACACCAGAGCCGCTGCTGGCGCTGTGTGAAAGAAGGGGGTAAGGACTGATGGCAGACAATTTATTAGTTGTCCGGGGACTCAAGCAGTATTACCCGGTAAAAGGCGGTCTGGGAAAAGAGCCGTCCTATGTAAAAGCAGTCGATAACGTCGACTTCGAGGTAAGACGCGGTGAGGTATTCGGAATTGTAGGAGAGTCCGGATGCGGAAAGTCTACCCTTGGTAAAAGTATCTGTAAGCTGATTGAGCCGACAGAGGGCTCCATCGTTTTGGACGGAGAGGAAATCTCCAAATACACACCAAAGCAGATGCGCCCGATCCGCAAGAAAGTCCAGATGGTTTTCCAGGATCCGTATGCATCCTTAAACCCGCGTATGTCTGTCCGCGATATCGTGGCAGAGCCGCTCATCATTCACGGCCTGACCAAGACCCGTGAGGAAACCGATAAAAAGGTTGTAGAGCTCTTGCGCCGTGTCGGACTGGATGATTATCATGCAAACCGTTACCCCCATGAGTTCTCCGGCGGCCAGCGTCAGCGTGTCGGCATCGCGAGAGCCCTGGCGGTGCAGCCGCAGCTCATCATTGCCGATGAGCCGGTATCCGCACTGGATGTTTCTATCCAGTCCCAGGTGTTAAACCTGATGAACCAGTTAAAGCGCGACATGAACCTGACCTACATCTTCGTAGCCCACGATTTAAGCGTTGTGGAGCACATCAGCGATCGTGTCGGCGTTATGTATCTGGGCAACTTCGTGGAGGAGGGTGACAAGTACAGCCTGTACCAGAACCCGCTGCACCCGTACACCCAGGCACTTCTTTCCGCAGTTCCGATTCCGGACCCGAAGGCAAAGAAGGAGCGGATCATTCTGGAGGGTAACATTCCTTCCGCACTGAATCCGCCGACTGGCTGTAAATTCCACACCCGCTGTCCGAAATGCATGGAGCGGTGCAAAACCGAGGCTCCGCAGAAGTACCAGGTAGGTGACGATCATTTCGTATACTGCCATCTGTACGATACCGAGGAAGCGAAGAAGAACGCAAAGGCTGCAGAGAACGCAGTTACGCATCAGTAATCAAATCAAAATAGCAATTGCATGGCATAGGAGCCGGTTTCATGACGAAGTGCCATGAACCGGCTCCTTTTTTGCCTTTTGAGAAAAAGATGCAATAAAAATTCATAAAAAGAGAGGCACGAACAATGAAACTGTTTATCAGTGCGGATATTGAAGGCTGTGCCGGAACAACCCTCAATTATGAAACCCACAAAGACGAACCGGCTTACCAGAAATACGCAAAGCAGATGACGGATGAGGTTGTTGCCGTCTGCGAGGCAGCTCTGGCTGCAGGCGTGGACGAAATCGTGGTGAAGGATGGACATGGGGATGCCACCAACATCGATGTCATGGCTATGCCGGAGCACGTTACCCTGATCCGCGGAAAGAGTGGACACCCGATCAATATGATGTACGGTCTGGATGAAACTTACGATGCAGTATTTTATGTGGGCTACCATGCGCCGGCCGGTGATCCGGGCAGCCCCCTCAGCCATACGTCTACGGGTGCCAGCAACTTCATTGAGCTGAATGGAAAGCGCATGAGCGAGTTTATGCTGAACACCTACACGGCAGCCATGTACGGCGTGCCGGTGTTGTTCTTATCTGGTGATGAGAGGATCTGTGAACTTTCAAAGGAACTGGTTCCGCAGATCACGACGGTGGCATCCAAGAAGGGTGTGGGCGGAAGCGCCTGGAACGTATCTCCGAAGACAGTGATTGCGGATCTGAAAGCCGCTGTTACTGAGGTGCTTTCCGGTGATGTAAAGGCAAAGCTTGCAGCATGTAAGATCGCACTTCCGGAGCAGTTTACCTATGAGGTGAACTACAAGGATTTAAAGAAGGCTTACCAGATGTCCTTCTATCCGGGCATGGAAGCCGTAGACGCGCGCACCAACCGTCTGACCAGCAAAAACTGGATGGACATCGTGACGGCGCATTCATTTGTAGTATATTAAAGGGAGAAAATGAGAAATGGCAGATTTAAAGACAATTGAGGATTTGACCAATGCCTTTGGCCCGAGCGGCTTTGAGGAGGAGGTTGTAAAGGCAGTACAGAAGCACTGTGAGGGACTGAATTTAAGAAATGATGCAATGTACAATGTGTATGCTACCATGCCGGACGCAAAGGGAAACCGCCCGGTATTCATGCTGGATGCCCACACCGATGAGTGCGGCTTTATGGTACAGAATGTGGAGGACAACGGCCTGTTAAGCATCATCACTTTGGGCGGCTTCCATATGACCAGCCTTCCGGCCCATAGCGTGATTGTACGCAACAGCAAAGGGGAGAAGATCAAAGGCATCATCACCTCCAAGCCGGTACATTTCCTGACGGCAGCCCAGAAAGCAGACAATTCCCTGACCATCGAGGAGTTAAAGGTAGACGTGGGAGCCAGCAGCAGAGAAGAAGTAGAAGAGGATTACGGCATCCATATCGGTGATCCGATCATGCCGGATGTAACCTTCTCCTATGATGAGAAGCACGGCATCTGCTCCGGCAAGGCTTTCGACAACCGCCTTGGCTGTGTCTGCATCATTGAGACTATGAAAGCCCTGATGAAGGAGACCGACAGCCTGGCAGTTGATGTAGTCGGCGCGTTTGCTTCCCAGGAGGAAGTCGGTATGCGCGGCGCTACCGTAACCGCCCAGCAGGTAAAACCGGATCTGGCTATCGTATTTGAAGGATCCCCGGCAGACGATTTCTATTACCGCACTGGTGTGGCCCAGGGCTGCATGAAGAAGGGCGTGCAGATCCGCCATATGGACAACAGCTATGTGGCCAATGACGCGTTTATGGCTTATGCCCACGAGATTGCAGACAAGTACGACATCAAATGCCAGGATGCGGTAAGACGCGGCGGCAGCACCAATGCAGGCAAGATTCATCTGACCCATCAGGCGGTTCCGGTTCTGGTACTGGGCATTCCGTCCCGCTATGTGCACACCCATTACAATTTCTGCGCGAAGGAAGACATCGAATCTACCATTAACATGGCAGTTGAGGTCATCCGCGGATTAAACGAGGAGCGCATCCGCCATATCATGCGCCAGGATGTGCTGTAATAACGAAACTGAATAAAAGACCTGTTCAGGCCAGCTCTTCCTTTGCGATGCGGATGAAGAGCTGGTCTGCTTTTGACAGAAAACCGTCTTTTAAGGATGTGATACACATATCCCAGTAAGCCTGATACTGATTGTCGATGGACAGGAGCGCAGGGTGGTATTCCTCGGATGTGATCTGTGAGTATTCCAGTGGAACAAAGGTAACGCCAAGACCTTGGGCAGCAAGCAACTGGGCAGTTTCAAAATTGCGAAGCGTCAGTGAAATCTTTGGACGCAGGATGCCTGCACGTCCAAGCACCTCATCGGTAATCTGGCGGATACGCTGTGATTTGTGAAGCATCAGGAATGTTTCGTTTTTTAGCATTTTCACATCCAGCACCGGATAGGGGTATCCTTCCTTGCGTACAGCCTGATCAATCAGCGGGTGATCTGGCGCAAGGGCAATCACAAACGGATCACGGCGCATGATATCAAAATTGAACTGTGGCTGTGTCCGAAGGTCGGCCGGTGTGTGCATAATGGCAAAATCCAGTTCTCCTGACATGAGCATCTGTTCCAGTCTGGAAGAGTTTTCTTCGGAGATCGTGAGCTCAATGTTGGAGCAGACATCACAGAATCTCGGGAGAATTTTGGACAGAGCCAGGGTACCAAGATGGTTGGTGGTGCCGAGATGAATCTTGCCGGTTTTCAGATTGTTGATGTCGCTGACCTCCAGTTCAAAATCCTGATAAATCTTTAACACCTGAACTGCCATATGGTAATAGCGTTCTCCGGCAAAGGTGAGCGTAAGGCCACCTGCCGTGCGGTTAAAAAGAGGCATGCCAACGGAATCCTCAATCCGCTGAATAGACTGGCTGAGAGATGGCTGGGCAATAAATAGTTTTTTGGCTGCCCTGGATATATTTTTCTCATCTGCAACTGTTTTTACGTATAATAATTCTTTACTGGTCATCTTATGTCCTTCTTTCAATGTTTCCATAGGAAATTATAATACAAAATGTTAAAAAAGTCACTATTACCTATAGACATTAAAAAAACTATCATGGAATCGGATGGGAAATCCCCGGTCAGAAGGTTGACTTGCCAGACAGACTGAGCTAGAATGAAACAGGTTTTGTTAAATAACCGGATTTTTACCATGAAGAAGGGGTTTTACAATGGAACAGAACAATGATAAAACAAGTTTTTTTAACGGCCTGCGCGATGGTGTCCCCATTGGCCTGGGTTACTTTGCTGTGGCGTTTACCCTTGGTATCACCGCTGGAAAGGCGGGGATGAACGCGCTGCAGTCCTCTCTGATGTCGGCGCTGATGCTGGCTTCTGCCGGGGAATTTGCGGCAATCAGCATGATTGCGACCGGGGCCGGATTTATGGAGATGATCGTGACAACAGTGGTCATCAATATGCGTTATCTTCTTATGTCCAGCGCCTTGTCTCAGAAGGTGCAGCAGGACCGTCCGTTTCTGCATAGAATTTTCATGTCCTATGCCGTGACGGATGAAATCTTCGGCATTTCCATGACGGTTCCGGGAAAGCTGAATCCGTTTTACCAGTATGGAGCAGCCTGCGTGGCAGCACCGGGGTGGGTGCTGGGAACGTTTCTGGGCACTGTGGTAGGCATGATCCTTCCGGCACCGGTCATGAGCGCCATGAGTGTGGCTATTTATGGCATGTTTCTTGCCGTGGTGATTCCACCGGCAAGAAAAGACAAGGTCATTGCCATGGTAGTGGTCGTTTCCATGGCGGTAAGCTTTTTATTCCAGAGTCTTCCGGGGCTTAAAAGTATTTCATCGGGCTTTCAGATCATTTTACTGACGGTGCTGATTTCCGCTGCGGCAGCTGTGTTATCCCCGGTAAAGGAGGAGAATCATGCATAATATTTACGCGTCTATTCTGGTTATGTTTCTGACGATCTATGCCGTGCGGGCTTTGCCGCTGACCCTGATCCGCAGAGAAATCAAAAATCCATTCATTCAGTCATTTTTATACTATGTGCCTTATGTCAGCCTTTCGGTTATGACGTTCCCGTCCATTCTTTCCGCAACAGGAAACCGGATCACGGGAATTGTCGGGTTTGTGGCAGGCGTGGTTCTGGCCTGGGTTGACGGAAACCTGTTTCGGGTCTCCATCGGAGCCTGTGTGGCTGTGTACGTGGCTGAAATGATTGTAACACAGACAGGGATTTTCTAAACAAAAAATCCGCTGCTTTTGCGCAATGCTGAAACAGCAGCAAAGAAATCCTGCATAAAAGTGGAAACAAGAGGCCATCAAAGCCCGTAAACCGCTGGAAAACATTGACAAAAACAGGAAACAGATTTATAATTCCCTCATCGTCTGTCCAAAAACGGACGGTGGGAGCAATCCATATTTGGAATCGAATGAGGAGGATAAGAACTATGGCAGCACCAAGAAAAAACGCAGCTAAAGCAGCAGCAAAAGCAGCACCGAAGACTCAGACCGTAAAAGCAGAGGTTAAGACCACAGCAGCAGAGGTTAAAGCAGAGACTCCGGTAAAGGCGGTTGTTGAGGCACCGGCAGCAAAGCCAGTCGAGACCACCAAGAAGGCACCAGCAAAGAAAGCTCCTGCAAAGAAGGCAGACCCGAAGGCTTGCGTAGTTATTGAGTTCGCTGGCAAGCAGATCGTTGCAAAAGACGTTCTGGACAAGGCAGTGAAGGCATACGAGGAAGCTCATAAGGGCGCAGAGATCAAAACCATTGAAGTTTATGTAAAACCGGAAGAAAATGTTGCTTACTATGTAGTAAACGGAGAAGGTTCTGACAATTATAAGGTAACCTTATAATTCAGGAATCTCAGTTGTATCTGTACACTTTGTGAAGAGTGGAGGGGCTGTTGTGGATGGATGCCAGACATTCTGGATCCCATTTTGCGGCAACCCCTCATTTGTTATAGAAATCTAGGAAAAAGGAGAAACACAGATGGAACAGCAGGATACCTGGAAACTCCCGGATGCATTTGTCATGAGAATGAGGCAGCTTCTGGGAAGCGAATGCGATGCCTTTTTCGCAAGTTATGAGAAGGAGCGGGCGCTCGGACTCAGAGTGAATACCATGAAGGTTCCGGCAGAGGTGTTTGCGCGGGAAAATCAGGAGACATTTTCCCTGCGCCCCGTAAGCTGGTGCCGGGAAGGCTTTTATTATGAACAGGAAAGTCGCCCTGGACGTCATCCTTATCACGAAGCGGGTGTGTATTATATTCAGGAGCCCAGTGCCATGGCAGTGGTATCCCTGCTTGATCCAAAGCCGGGTGAGCGGGTGCTGGACCTGTGTGCGGCTCCTGGGGGCAAAACCACCCATATTGCGTCCCGCCTGAACGGAAAAGGACTTCTGGTCAGCAATGAAATCCATCCCGCCCGTGCAAAAATCCTGTCCCAGAATGTGGAGCGTATGGGAATCGGCAATGCCATTGTGACGAACGAGGACTCCGGCAGTCTGGCTGACTTTTTTTCGGAATTTTTTGACTGCATGGTGGTGGATGCGCCCTGTTCCGGCGAAGGCATGTTCCGGAAAGATGAGCAGGCCAGAAATGAGTGGAGTGAGGCAAACGTGAAGCTTTGCGCAGAGCGCCAGCAGGAGATCCTGGACAATGCGGCAGAGATGTTAAAGCCAGGGGGCAGAATGGTCTATTCCACCTGTACCTTTGCGCCGGAGGAGGATGAGGACGGTATGGCGGCCTTTCTGGAACGCCATCCGGAATTTTCTGTAGTATGCCTGGAACCAGACGAGGTGCCGGAGGGCTTATCCTGCGGATATCCGGAGTGGAGCCGCAATCACAATCCGGACCTTCGGAATACCTTCCGTATCTGGCCGCATAAGTCAGAGGGCGAGGGCCATTATCTGGCGCTGCTTCGCAAGAATGGAACGTGGACAGCAGAAGATGGCCGGAAGCGGAAACAGCCGAAATACTGGAATGACAAGGCTGGCCGTTCTTATGTGGAAGAATTTCTGAAAAAGTCGCTGACAGCGTCTGACCATGATGCATTGGAGGAAGGCATGGACCGCCTGATTCTCTTTGGAGACCAGCTGTACCAGCTGCCGGAGGGAACACCGGCTCTGGACCGACTGAGAGTCCTTCGTCCGGGCCTTCATCTTGGCGCTTTCAAGACCAAACGCTTTGAACCGGCTCACGCGCTGTCACATTTTCTGAAACCGGAGCAGGCTGTATCCGTGTGCCGCCTGGAACCGGAAGATCCGCAGGTGCTGGATTATCTGAAGGGCAATACGGTAAAAGGAGAGGCTGGTCTTTCCGGCTGGACTCTTGTCTGCATTGGAGATTATCCGCTGGGCTGGGGAAAAGCGGTTTCCGGCACAGTAAAAAACCATTATCCAAAAGGGCTTCGCATACAGGGTTAAATCCCTGATGTGCGAAGCCCTTTTGGTTTGTCTGAATGCAGCTGATTCAGTGTGATCAGTCGTTGGGTTTGAAGGTCTCTACCAGCGCAATCATATCTTCTTTATTCAGTCTCTTATTGTTCATGAATTCCCGTGTCTTCGGAATGTAATGTTCCAGGATCGGGAGCAGGATCAGTGCGGTGATGCCGGTGGTGAAACCTCCGTTATAGAGCACCAGGCCGCCGTGCAGGGCACTGGTGGCGGTACACATGGAAGCACACATGAATCCGGCTGCGATGCCTGCGCGTCTGCCGTAGCGTCCTGCAATGGGACACAGGCCGGTAGCGAAAGCCACACCGTTGATGTATCCCTGGGTCGTGATGGTCCAGCTCATTTCACGGCCGTTGATGTGGCAGAGAAACATGGTGACGAAGTAGAGCAGCTGGTATCCGGCCAGGATCGGCCAGATGTTTCCAGGGTGCTGTCCCATGCAGGTGAAGGTCATGGCAGCCAGCACTACGCCGATGGTGGCACCGGTGAAGCCAACGCCCTCCGTATAGACCATGATCACATCCAGATACAGAAGGAAACAGGTTCCTACCAGGCCGATGTTGATGAGACAGACCGGCATGCTGTACTTGGCGGCGAAATCACTCTGATGACCGGTGTCCCGGATCAGCTCTCCATAACCCTTGAAACTTTTGCCATTTAAGTAATATCCGGTTGCGATGCAGATGGCGAACAGAATCAGGAAGAAGCAGTTGGCGTACAGCTGAAAGGAGTGGCCGAACTGTTCGTATACCGGATTGAAGCGGGTCAGTTTGGAAGACGGATCGATTCCCATGGTGTTATAAAAAAAGTTAAACAGAAAGAAACCGAACAGTCCGAAGGCCAGGCCGCCGTTGTATAAGTTGTAGCCTTTGTGCCATGCGTGGGCACCCGGAAGAATGGCCGGCACGATAAAACCCAGCATAATTGAGAAAGCGATGGTTAAGAGCACACCGCTGACCGTCAGGCTCGGATGGCCAAAGGTGAATGTTTTCTGGGTGTAGCGAAAAAGCAGTTCCCCGATGAACGGCCCAAAGGAAGTCGTGAACATGCAGACATGAAGATTGTTCTTGAAATCCAGTTTCTTTAAATGAAGATAGAGAAACGGGGCCAGAAAGCAGGGCCACATGGTCAGAAAGTTCAGTCCGTAGAAACAATGGGCTACTACAAGAAAATAACCGGCCAGTGTGCTGGGACGAGAGTCCCCTTTTAAGCCGACCATGAAAAGCCAGCAGGCCATACCGCAGGCTCCGGCGTTTAACATGGCGCTTGGCAGGCCGCCGATCTCCAGATAGTCTGTAACCAGCGGGCTTGGTGATGTCATAATGAGATACCAGCCGTGGAGAACATTGCCCAGTTCTCTGGTGTAGATGGCTGCAACCAGAGAAGAAATCAGAAAAGCAACGGAGAAGCCGAGAGCTACCCCGTTGATGATGGTGCTGTTGGATAATTTTTTACCTTCCATAACCTAAAAATCCCCTGTACCTATACATTTTTATAAAATTGTCTGAGTAGTAGTGTTCTAATTCTCAATTATAGAGCAGGGGATAGAGCATTTCAATATAATTTCTTAACGAAACTTGTACGGAATTAAGTGCAAGGCGCAGTTTTCCTGGAGTTTATTTCTGAATCCAGATGTCCGGAAGAAATTGCTGCATGTCATCTGGTACAGGGGCGGTAAATTCCATCGGGATCTTCGACACAGGATGTGTAAAAGACAGCTGCCAGGAGTGCAGGCTCTGCCGCTGCAAAAAGCGGTAATCCGGGTTGTAAAGAAAATCTCCGTAGAGCGGGTGGCCGATGTATTTCATGTGGACACGGATCTGGTGGGTACGTCCTGTTTCCAGGCGGATCATAAGAAGCGAGGTGCCAGTCTCTGGCTGGTAGGAGAGAAGCTGATAATGGGTCACTGCGGATTCTCCGTGAACCGGATCCGGAATGCGCTCAATGGTGGAACCGGGAAGCCGGGCAATCGAAACGTCAATCGTGCCTTCGGGCTGACCGGAGAGATCCCCGCTTACCGCCGCCAGGTAGGTGCGGTGGATCTGGCGGTTCTTTATCATATTGGAAAGAATACAGCTGCTCAGGGCGTTTTTTGCCACGATCAGAAGTCCTGTGGTGTCCCGGTCCAGTCGGTTGATGGCGCGGAACACGAAGGACTGCTGTTTCTGTTCAAAGTACCAGGCCAGACCGTTGCCCAGGGAGTTGGAAAAGTTTCCCTGGGAGGGGTGGATGGGAACATTGGCGGCCTTGTTTATGACCATCAGGTCTTCATCTTCGTAGAGAATGGAGAGGGGCATCGGCGTGGGAACGATGTGCTCTGAGGAGGCTTCCTCCGGCAGGGCCACATCCAGCCGGTCGCCGGCCTGCATGCGACGGGTGGTATAGACCTTTTCCCCGCGTATCATGAGACCATCATCGGTCAGCTTGACCCGGTTGATCAGGCTTTTGGAATAGCCCTGGGAGCGCAGCAGCTCTTCAACGGTCTGGCCGTCTCTGGAAGCAGCGTAGGAGTGGCGGATGATATGGTTCATGATGTTACAGTTCCTTTCCGGCAGGTTGTTCTGATGACTTGTTTAAATGTTTCTGGCGGCTGACCGCGTGGGGCGTCGGACTGTTTTCTTTTAGAAAGCTGGCCCGCTGCACACTGTCAATGCCGTAGCGTCCGCGGATGCTGTCTACCGCTTTTTCCATGGCCCGCATTTTCTTTGCGCGGGCATCTTCAAACAGGCTCATCTGTTCAAAGGAATCCTCCTGAATCTGGGCGGTGCGAAGGCCAATCAGGCGGACTGGCGTTTTGTCCCAGAATTCTTTTAACAGGCGGCAGGCAGTATCGTAGAGAACCGAGGTGGAGTCTGTGGGACTTTTTAAGACGCACTGGTGGGACTGGCTGGCAAAGCGCCAGTCTTTGAATTCTACGGTTACGCTGTTGCAGCGCACCCCGGCTTCCCGGAGCCTGGCCCCTACGGTTTCGCTTAAGGCCAGCAGAACCTGACAGGCGGTTTCAAAGTCGGAAACATCCTGGGGGAGCGTGATGCTGTTGCCGTAGCCCTTGCGGGTGGGATCCGGCGGAGCCACCGGGGCCTGGTCAATGCCGTTGGCGTAACGGTAAACCTGGGTGGCGTATTTGTCACCGAGATGCGCTTTTAAAATCCCCAGGTCGCAGGCGGCGGCATCCCCGATGGTGTGAAGGCCGATGCGGGCCATCTTGTCTGCGGCGGAGCCTCCTACAAAAAGCAGATCCCGCAGCGGAAGCGGCCACATTTTGGCAGGAACTTCCTCCGGGAACAGCGTGTGGGTCTTATCCGGCTTCTCGAAGTCCGAAGCCATTTTCGCCAGCAGCTTATTGGAGGAGATTCCTACGTTTACCGTGAATTTCAGCTCATCCCGGATACGGCTGCGGATCTGGTCTGCTACCTCCCTGGGGCGGCCAAACAGATGAATGGTTTCGGTCATGTCCAGAAAGGCCTCATCAATGCTGAACTTTTCAATATCCGGCGTGTATTCGGAGAGCAGGGCGAGCATCTGCCTGGAATACCTGGAATAAATGTCAAACCGGGACGGCACGATGATTAGTTCCGGGCATTTGCGCAGGGCAGAGCCGATGGTTTCTGCCGTCACGACGCCGAACTTTTTCGCCGGGGTGGATTTTGCCAGGATAATGCCGTGCCGGGAACTGACATCTCCACCCACCGCGGATGGAATCAGGCGCAGATCCTGCACGTCCGGGTCCTGGGAAAGGCGGTATACGGATTCCCAGCTTAAGAACGCGGAATTTACATCGATGTGAAAAATCAGCCGTTTTCTGGTTTCCATGGTTTGCTTCCTCCTGTTCCTGTTTTGTAAGTCCGATATGCCTTCTATCATAGCAGAATATCCGAAAATTTACCAGAATAGGATAGAGAGATGGAATGATAAAAGAATATGAAGGAGTGCGGATTGGGCAGAAAAGGAGCGGGAATGAAAAACCGGATCATCGGGCTGATGGCCGGAATCAGCATCGGATTTGCGGCATGGGGAAGTGTGCGGCCGCAGCCGGATGCGTGGCGGGTCGCGGGAAGCGTACAGACGGGCAAAGAATGGCAGACAGCAGAGAAAGAACAGGCTGTGGTGAATGAAACTGCAGTAGCGCAGAAATCTGTGAAGATGAAACAGGACGGCGAACAGCCACTTTCCCTGCATGCTCAGAGCGCTGTTTTAATGGACGCGGACAGCGGACGCATTTTATATGGAAAGGACGAGCATCAGATCCGGCCTATGGCCAGTACCACCAAGATCATGACCTGCATTCTGGCGCTGGAGCTGGGAAACCCGGACGACTTCTGTGAGGTTTCAAAGAAAGCGGCGACGCAGCCAAAGGTAAAACTCGGCGCTCCGGCGGGCAGTCGCTTAAAACTTCAGGACCTTCTGTATTCCCTGATGCTGGAGTCTCATAACGATTCCGCCGTAGTGATCGCAGAGTATATCAGTGGAAGTATAGAGGCTTTTGCGGAAACGATGAACCGCAAGGCGCGCGAAATCGGCTGTAAAGACACTACATTTCTGACGCCGAACGGACTGGACGCGGAAGCAGAGACCGAGGCGGGCGAAGGGATACGGCACAGTACTACGGCTGCGGAACTGGCAAAAATCCTGCGCTACTGCACGGAAGTCTCACCGAAACGCGATGAATTTTTAACAATAACGCGTACCGGAAACCATGCCTTTTCGGATCAGGATGGAACGCATACATACTCTTGCAGGAACCACAACGCGCTTCTGGAGATGACACAGGAGGCGGTGACCGGCAAGACCGGATTTACCGGAGGGGCGGGGTACTGCTATATTGCGCAGCTGTCCGACGGCGACCGGGGGTTTATTGTCGCGCTGCTGGGCTGCGGATGGCCTCCCCACAAAACCTGGAAATGGGAAGATGTGAGAAAACTGTACCGCTATGGCAAAGAGCATTTTTTCTATCAGGAGTTTGCGTTTGAGGAAAAGCAGGTCCAGATTCCGCTGAAAAATGGTGCGTATAAAGACCGGATCTGCGCGGTTTCTGACAGCCCAGGGGAGAAACGGGCCTTCCGGCTTCTCGTGGCAGACGGAGAAAGGGCAGAGGCAGAGTATGAGCTGAAAAAAGAATTCCAGGCGCCGGTGAGAGAAGGGGAAGCGGCAGGGCGTGTTTTATACCGGCTGAGCGGGAACATGATTGGCGTGAGCACATACCATACCGTGGAAGCGGCAGAGGCCTGGAGCCTGTCGTACTGTATGCGAAAAGTCGTTACGATCTGGAGTTTCTTTAAATTGTAAAAAAATTTCAAAAATACTTGAATTTTATCGGCTGACATTATATTATTATACTCGGCAGAAATTGGATTTACTAAGCGATAGTTTGTTTTTCTCTTAACAATGCAAAAGAGAAATACAGCGATCGTCAAATATTTCAAAATGGAGGATTGCAAAATGAGTAATCAAACATCAGCAAGTAACAGAATCAACGCATTACTTGATGAGAACAGTTTTGTTGAAGTTGGCGCTTATATTACAGCGAGAAGCACCGATTTTAACATGACTGACAAGGAGACTCCGGCAGATGGCGTGATCACCGGTTACGGTACTATCGAAGGAAACCTTGTGTATGTGTACAGCCAGGATGCTTCCGTACTGGGCGGCTCCTTAGGTGAGATGCACGCAAAGAAAATTTCCAACATCTATTCCATGGCTGTAAAGATGGGCGCACCGGTTATCGGACTGGTTGACTGCGCAGGTCTTCGCCTGCAGGAGGCAACTGACGCATTAAACGGCTTTGGTGAGATGTATTTAAGCCAGACCATGGCATCCGGCGTAGTTCCGCAGATCTCCGCTATTTTCGGTACCTGCGGCGGCGGTATGGCAGTAGCTTCCGCTATGGCTGACTTCATTTTTATGGAAGAGAAGAATGCAAAATTATTTGTAAATTCTCCGAACGCAATCGACGGAAACCGTGTTGAGAAGTGCGATACTTCCAGCGCAGCATTCCAGAGCGAGGAGACCGGCCTGGTTGACTTTACCGGGAGCGAAGAGGATATCTTATCCCAGATCCGCTCCCTGGTAGCCATCCTTCCGGCAAACAACGAGGATGATATGTCCTACAGCGAGTGCACTGATGATTTAAACCGTGTATGCTCCGATCTTGAGAACTATGCAGGCGCTACCGACCTGGCCCTGGCACAGATCTCTGATGACAACTTCTTCTTAGAGGTTAAGAAAAACTACGACAAGTCCATGGTAACCGGCTTCATCCGCTTAAACGGAACTACCGTAGGATGTGTTGCAAACCGTACCGCTGTTTACGCAGCAGATGGCGTAAAGGAAGACGAGTTCGAGGCAGTTCTCTCTGCTAACGGCGCTGAGAAAGCAGCAAAGTTCGTTTCCTTCTGTGACGCGTTCAACATTCCGTTACTGACCCTGGTGAACGTAAAGGGTTACAAGGCAAGCAAGTGCACCGAGCGCCGCATCGCAAAGAACGCAGGCCGCCTGACCTACGCTTTCGCAAATGCAAGCGTTCCGAAGGTAACCGTAGTAGTCGGCGAGGCTTATGGTACCGCTTACCTGACCATGAACTCCAAGTCCATCGGCGCAGATGTAGTTTACGCATGGCCGAACGCAAACATCGGCATGATGGATGCTTCCGCTGCAGCTAAGATCATGTATGCAGACGAGATCGCAAAGGCAGATGATTCTGTTGCTCTCATCAACGAGAAGGCAGCTGCTTACCGTGAGATGCAGTCCAGCGCACTGGCAGCAGCAAAGAGAGGATATGTAGACGATATCATCGAGGCTTGCGACACCAGAAAACGCGTGATCGCAGCATTCGAGATGCTGTTTACCAAGAGAGAGGATCGTCCGGACAGAAAACATGGAACGGTTTAGAATGAGGTGACAAGTATATGAAACAGTATATGAAACGAGTTTTGTTAGTGTTAAGCATGGTAGTCAGCCTCTTTGCTCTGTCCGCATGCTCCAACAAGAACGCTGCTGAGGCAGAAACTCTGGATCCGCAGACAGCTTCCTACATTTCTCAGATCACGGAAAACCTGCTCCAGACCATCGCTGAGATGGACGAGGCCACAGCAGAGGAGTCTGAGACCGGCCTGATCAAACAGGGTGAGGACGGCCTTGCAAGCGGCCTGACTTCCTGGATTAGTGTTATGAAGGACACCGGCGCATTTGTAAGCGTTCTTTCCTCTGATACCGAGCTTGGTGAGGATGACCAGTATGTGTGTGTGGTTCAGGCACAGTTTGAGAACCGCAACGTAGAGTTCAAGGCATTCTACACCATGGACCCGCAGAGCCAGAACTTAAATCCGGTCAGCCTGACCTTCAGCCCGGAGTATACCGTAGGCGAGAACATGGCCAAGGCAGGCATGAATACCTTACTCGGCATGGGTACCGTATTCCTGGTACTGATCTTCATCAGCATCCTGATCAGCTGCTTCAAGTTCATCAGCGTCTTCGAGAACAAGATGAAAGCAAAGAACGCAGCTCCGGCTCCGGCAGCAGCTCCTGTGGCAGCACCGGCAGCAGAAGAGGAAGAGCTTGTGGATGATCTGGAACTGGTGGCTGTCATTACTGCGGCTATCGCAGCATCAACCAATACGTCAACCGACTCCCTGGTAGTACGCTCCATCAAACGTGCACCGGGCGCAAAATGGAAAAGAGCATAAGCGAATAGGAGGATTCTTATCATGAAAAATTACACAATTACTGTGAATGGCAATGTATACAATGTAACTGTTGAAGAAGGAACCACTGCTGGTGTAGTTCAGGCACCTGCTGCAGCAGCACCGAAGGCAGCTCCGGCAGCACCGAAGGCAGCAGCTCCGGCTGGCACTCAGGGTTCTGTCGTTGTAACCGCTCCGATGCCGGGCAAGATTCTGGCAGTTAAGGCTAACGCTGGACAGGCTGTTAAGAAAGGCGACGTAATCATGGTTCTCGAGGCTATGAAGATGGAGAACGATATCGTAGCTCCTCAGGATGGAACCGTTGCAAGCATTAATGCAGCAGCAGGCGACGCAGTAGAAGCTGGCGCAACTCTTGCTACATTAAACTAATAGCTTGCCAAAAAGCAAGTTCCACATGGAGGGATTAAAATGGATTATATTGGATCTACTTTGGCCAATCTTCTTCAGCAGACCGCATTCTTCAATCTGACCTTTGGAAACTTTATCATGATCCTGGTGGCATTCGTATTCCTGTATCTGGCAATCAGAAAAGGATTCGAGCCGCTCTTACTGGTTCCGATTGCGTTTGGTATGCTGTTAGTTAATATCTACCCGGATATTATGGCTAACCCGGAAGATATGTCCAATGGCGTAGGCGGACTTCTTCACTACTTCTTCATTCTGGATGAGTGGAGTATCCTTCCGTCTCTGATTTTCATGGGTGTCGGCGCAATGACCGATTTCGGTCCGCTGATCGCAAACCCGAAGAGCTTCCTGCTTGGCGCAGCAGCTCAGTTTGGTATCTACAGTGCTTATTTCCTGGCTATTTTCATGGGCTTCAATGACAAGGCAGCAGCAGCTATCTCCATCATTGGTGGTGCAGATGGCCCGACTTCCATCTTCCTTGCAGGTAAGCTTGGACAGTCCGAGTTCATGGGACCGATCGCAGTAGCAGCTTACTCCTACATGGCTCTGGTTCCGATCATCCAGCCGCCGATCATGAAGGCCCTGACCACAGAAGAAGAGCGTAAGATCAAGATGGATCAGCTTCGCCCGGTTTCCAAGCTGGAGAAGATTCTGTTCCCGATCATCGTAACCGTAGTAGTCTGCCTGATTCTGCCGACTACCGCACCGCTTGTTGGTATGTTAATGCTTGGTAACTTATTCCGTGAGTCCGGCGTTGTAAAACAGCTGTCTGAGACCGCAAGCAATGCCCTGATGTACATCGTAGTTATCCTGCTTGGTACTTCCGTAGGCGCATCTACCAGTGCAGAAGCTTTCTTAAAGGTAACCACCTTAAAGATCGTTGCCCTGGGTCTGGTCGCATTCGCAGTAGGTACTGCAGCCGGTGTTATCTTTGGTAAGATCATGTGTAAGCTTACCGGCGGCAAGGTAAACCCGCTTATCGGTTCCGCAGGTGTATCTGCAGTGCCGATGGCAGCTCGTGTATCCCAGAAGGTTGGTTCTGAGGCAGACCCGACCAACTTCCTGCTGATGCACGCAATGGGCCCGAACGTAGCAGGTGTTATCGGTACTGCAGTAGCAGCCGGTACATTCATGGCAATTTTCGGCGTTTAAAATTCAATCATTTCTTGCTGCGGCAATCAAAAGTTGCCGCAACACATAAATTTGGAGGTAAAGAATCATGGCTGAGATTCAGAAAAAACCGGTTAAGATCGTTGAGACTGTCCTGCGTGACGCTCATCAGTCCCTGATCGCAACCAGAATGAGCACCGAGCAGATGCTTCCGATCATCGACAAGATGGATAAGATTGGTTATTATGCAGTAGAGTGCTGGGGCGGCGCTACCTTCGATGCTTCCCTTCGTTTCCTGAAAGAGGATCCGTGGGAGAGACTGAGAAAGTTAAGAGCCGGCTTTAAAAATACAAAATTACAGATGCTGTTCCGTGGCCAGAACATTCTGGGTTACAACCACTACGCAGATGATGTAGTAGAATACTTTGTACAGAAATCCGTTGCAAACGGTATCGATATCATCCGTA
This sequence comes from Ventrimonas faecis, assembly GCF_040096075.1. Taxonomy (NCBI): domain Bacteria; kingdom Bacillati; phylum Bacillota; class Clostridia; order Lachnospirales; family Lachnospiraceae; genus Ventrimonas; species Ventrimonas faecis. The sequence continues at coordinate 35,876 of NZ_JBBMFJ010000011.1, read as the reverse complement.
TTTTCGACTGCTTAAACGACCTGCGCAACCTGCAGACCGCTGTAAAGGCAGCAAACAAAGAGAAAGCACACGCTCAGATCGCACTGTGCTATACCCTGGGTGATGCTTATACCCTGGATTACTGGAAAGAAATCGCAAAGAGAATCGAAGATATGGGCGCAGATTCCATCTGTATCAAGGATATGGCTGGTCTGTTAACCCCGTATGCAGCACAGGAGCTGGTAAGCGCATTAAAAGAGTCTACCCAGCTGCCGATCGACCTGCATACCCACTACACCTCCGGTGTAGCTTCCATGACCTACTTAAAGGCTGTAGAGGCAGGCTGCGATATCATCGATACCGCAATCTCCCCGCTGGCACTTGGTACCAGCCAGCCGGCAACCGAGGTTATGGTAGAGACCTTCAAGGGCACTCCGTACGATACCGGTTTATCTCAGGATCAGCTTGCTGAGATCACCGATTACTTCGCACCGATCCGTGAAGAGGCTCTGAAGACCGGTCTGTTAAACCCGAAGGTTCTGGGCGTTAACATCAAGACCCTTCGTTATCAGGTTCCGGGCGGTATGCTGTCCAACCTGGTAAGCCAGTTAAAAGAGGCTGGTAAGGAAGATAAGTACCAGGAGGTTCTTGAGGAGATCCCGCGCGTTCGTAAGGACTTCGGTGAGCCGCCGCTGGTTACCCCGTCTTCCCAGATCGTTGGTACTCAGGCTGTTATGAACGTTATCTCCGGCGAGCGCTACAAACTGGTTCCGAAGGAGTCCAAGAAGATCATGCTTGGCGAGTTTGGCCAGACTGTAAAACCGTTCAACGCAGAAGTACAGAAGAAGATCATCGGCGACGAGACCCCGATCACCTGCAGACCTGCAGACCTGATCGCTCCGCAGCTGCCGCAGTTCGAGAAAGAGTGTGCTCAGTGGAAGCAGCAGGATGAGGATGTCCTTTCCTACGCTCTGTTCCCGAAGGTAGCAGAAGAGTTCTTCAAGTACAGAGAGGCTCAGCAGACCAAGGTAGATGCTACCGTGGCAGATACCGAGAGCAAGGCTTATCCGGTATAATAAATACTGAATTTACGATCAGTCAGGGAGAAATCTGTGAAAACAGGTTTCTCCCTGCTTTTTGTTTTACTATCGACCAAATTCTTACAATTTTTTGTGATTCTGTGAAGTTTCTTTGCTTCCCGTTGACGCAGTCGGATTTTGTCATTATAATGTAACATAGTGCAAATTTGTCGGAAATGGGCTTTTTGTTTTACGGCAAAAGCGATACTAAGGAGATCATCAAATGAAAAAACAAACCTTGAAAAAAGGTCTGGCTGCAGTTCTGGGACTGGCACTCTGTGTGCAGATGCCGTCAGTGCACAGTGCCCTGCAGCTTTCCGCATACGCGCAGGAACGGTCTGCTACCATCAACGCGTCCAGCTTAAATGTCCGGAGTGGGGCGGGAACCTCCTATTCCTCGGTCGGAAAACTGGGAAAAGGAACGGCGGTTACCGTGGTGGGTGAAAAATCTGCTTCTGACGGCAAGACCTGGTATCAGATCCGTTATACCAGCGGTGGCTCGACCCAGACGGGATATGTCTTAAGCACCTACGTCAAATTCCCGGTGTCTTACAGCCATGATTCCAGCTTTGAGTCCCAGCTTTCTGCCCAGGGATTCCCGGAATCCTACAAAGACGGGCTGCGTCAGATCCATGCCCAGTATCCGAACTGGACCTTCACGGCGGTGAAGACCGGACTGGACTGGAACACCGTGATTCAGAACGAGGGCGTCCTTGGACGAAACCTGGTACATACCAACAGCATTTCTTCCTATAAATCTCTGGCGGATGGGGCCTATAACTGGGACTCCGGCACCTGGACCGGGTTTGACGGAAGTACCTGGGTGGCAGCTTCCACGGAGATCATCAGCTATTATATGGATCCGCGAAATTTCCTGGATGAGGTGAATATCTTCCAGTTCCTGGATCAGAGCTATAATGCTTCCCTACACACAAAAGAGGGCTTACAGTCCATGTTAAAAGGAACCTTTATGGAGGGAAGTGTAAAGAACGGAGGCTCTGCGTCCAGCAGCACGTCTTCCGGCAGTTCATCATCCAGCAGTTCATCGGGAAGCAGTTCTTCCGGCGTAGTGAGTGCGGGCCCGGGAGTCTCCGGCGGCAAGTCTTCCGGAACAACTTCCGCGACACCTGGGGGAAGCAGCTCAGGAACAACCTCCGCGACACCGGGAGAAAGCAGTTCCGGAGGAGCCTCATCGTACCCGGGCGGAAGCAGCAGTTCCGGCAGCACCAGTCAGTCACCATCCTCAAATGGTGGCCATCAGGTGCGACTGGAAGGGCCGAGTGCTTCTATTACAAAGAAAAACACGGAGCTTTTAGCATCCAGCGTCGTGATTGGTGTGGGACCGGGAGCAGCATCCTCCAATAGCGGAAGTTCTACCAGCGGCAGTCCTTCCGGAACAACATCTTCCGGTACCCAGACTCCGGGAACCAGTACAGGAACTTCCACTTCCGGTGTGAGCTATGCAGACGCGATCATGAGCGCAGCCCAGAGTTCCGGCGTCAGCCCGTATGTCATTGCGGCCATGATCATTCAGGAACAGGGACGTAACGGTACCGGCAATTCCATTTCCGGAAACTATGCAGGATATACCGGCTATTACAACTACTTTAATGTAGGCGCCTATGCTTCCGATGGCATGGGAGCGGTTCAGAGAGGACTCTGGTACGCATCCCAGAGCGGCAGCTACGGCAGACCGTGGACCACGCCGGAAAGTTCGATTGCAGGCGGTGCCCAGTTCTATGGCACCAACTATGTAAAGGCCGGACAGGATACCCTCTATTTAAAGAAGTACAATGTCCAGGGCTCCAATATGTACAAACACCAGTACATGACCAATGTGGATGGTGCAGCTTCTGAGGGTTCCATTTTCGCGGAAGGCTTTACTTCCCAGCAGAAGAGTACGGCTCTGAATTTCAAGATTCCGGTATACAACAACATGCCGGAGACTCCGTGCCCGCAGCCGACCTTAAGCGGCAGCCCGAACAACAAGTTAAATGGCCTGGGTGTAGAGGGCTTCACCTTAACACCGACCTTTAACCGTGATACTTATTCTTATGACCTCATCGTAGACCATTCCGTATCCAATGTAACGGTAAGCGCATCGGCGATTGATTCCAAGGCATCGGTACGGGGCAACGGAAACGTATCCCTTTCCAGCGGAATCAACGATATTTCCGTAGTCGTAAGGGCAGAGAATGGCACTGAGCGTACTTACACGATCCATGTGGTTCGCCAGGCTGGCGGTCCGACCTATAACGGCGGAATTGGAAGTGGTGTTTCAGGTGGCAATTCCTCTGGTGTTACGGTGGGAGGACCGGGAAGCAGTTCCGGCAGTACGTCTTCAGGAAGCACGTCATCCAGTGTGATCACGGTGGGACCGAATGGAGGCTCCACGAGTACGTCCCCGAATTCCGGATCATCCTCAGGTGGAAGCCGCGTGACGTTTTCCAGTCCGGGTGGAAATTAAAAATGAATGATCCCGGCGGCCTGCAAATGGCTGCCGGGCATAATAAGATTGATAGTAGCTGTGAGGGTACTGAACAGTTACGACTGATAGAAAGAAACAGGAGATAACAGACAATTATGAACAGAAATTGGAAACAGATCTGGATCCGGTTTGCCATGGTACTGATGCTGGCTGTGGCAATCCCATTTCAGAGTTTTGCGGGGAATGCGCGCATCGCGTTCTCTGATCCTACCGCAGAGGTGGGAAGTGAGTTTACGGTAAACGTAAAATTTACCTGCACAACAGGTGAGAAGATTGGCAAAACGGTAGTCATGCTTTCCTATGATACCAGTGCCATGGAATTTATTGGCGGTGAGCCGGATGTCAGCGGTGGAAACGGCGCCATACGTGTGATTGGCAGTGTGAGTGGGACCAGCGAGTCTGCCTCTACCATCCGTTTTAAGGCACTCAAAGCAGGAAGCAGCAAGATTGAGGTAACCGACTATGAAGGTTACGACGCAGACGAGCAGCTGCTCGACATTACCCAGCTGGGAAGCTCTACTGTCACCATTAACAGCGGCAGTACGGCGGCAGCTGCATCCAGTGACGCATCCCTGTCTTCCCTGAAGATTTCCCCTGGCACCTTAAGTCCGGAGTTCAGCGCGGAGGTTGACAGCTATACCGCATCCGTAAGCCTGGATACCGAAAAGCTTACCGTAAGCGCAGTGCCGGCAAGTGATAAGGCAACTGTTACTTTAAGCGGAACCGATCTGCAGGAGGGTGAGAATACCGTAACCTGTACCGTAACTGCGGAGGATGGCACGACCAGCCATACCTACACCATTCTGGTGGACCGTGTAGAGGGCGGCGAGAGCATGGCAGAAGCTGGTCAGGAAGAAACCACGGCAGCTGCTGAGAATGTGGAAGTTCTGGCAGAATTAGAGGCATCCAGAACCCCGCTCAAGATCGGCATCGCAGCACTTCCTGCAGATGCAGCTGTTCCGTACGGCATGAAGGAAACCTCCATTACCATCGGCGAGACCAAGGTTCAGGGATGGGTTCCGGATACCCAGGGCGGACAGCCGGAGTACTGCATCTTCTATGGCGTGAGTGAGAGCGGTACAGTTGGTTTCTACCGTTATGACCTGACAGACAAGACCATTCAGCGTTACTTTGAGCAGAGCGCAGACGGCAACACCCAGACGCTGGAGCTTCAGGATGTGACAGACCGTTACAATAGTCTGGTGGATGATTACAACATTGCCAGAATCGCGCTTGGTGCGGTGGCAGTTGTTGCAGTGATTCTTCTGATTCTTCTGATCCTCAGCCGCAGAGGCCGTGGCCGCAGGGAGGAAGATCCGTACGATGCTTACGCGCAGTTAGACGAAAAGCCGGAGAAAAAAGAAAAGAAGGCCAAGAAAGAATCCCGTAAAAATGGCCGTAAGCTCAGCCGGGAAGAACGCTACATGATGGGCGAAGAGGACGATTACGAGGACGACTATGAACCGGAACAGGAACCTGACGAAGAAGAACCGGAAGATGACGAACTGGAAATTCAGGACGCCCAGGAATACATTCCGGATCCTGCGCAGGAAGCGGACGCACAGTTAGATCAGGTGAAAAAGCAGCTGGCTGCGAGCCTGGCAGAAGATTCAGAACAGGCAGAAAAACACGAAAAAGAAGCACCGAAGGCAGAAACAAAGCCGGAAGACGATGACTTCGAAGTGTTTGACCTGGATGATGAACTTTAAAAAGAAATAAGCAAAAAAAGCGGTGTATTGACTTCGCCGCTTTTTTTGCTATAATACTGTTATACAATTTCTATAACAGAGAGTGCGAAAGATGGTGATAACATGATCATTAAGATTGATTTTGAAAGCGAGGAGGCTATTTACATCCAGCTCAGGAACCAGATCATCATGGGTATTGCGACGGACCGTATTCATGAGGGGGATTCCCTTCCTTCTGTCCGCCAACTGGCGGAAAATATCGGGATCAACATGCATACGGTAAATAAAGCTTATACCGTACTGAAGCAGGAGGGGTATATCAAGCTGGACCGCCGCCGCGGAGCCGTGATCGCTCTGGATATTGACAAGATCCGTTCCATTGAACGTCTGCGGGAGGAGCTTTCGGTTCTTCTTGCCAGGAGCGTCTGTAAAAATATTTCCAGGGAGGAAGTCCACGATCTGGTGGACGAAATTTATGATTATTACACGGGCGGAGGCCAGGGTTAAATGGAGGAAGTGCCATGTTATGTGAGCGTTGTAAGATAAGAGAAGCAAATATTCAGTATACGGAAATTGCGAACGGGGTACGCACCGAACACAATTACTGTACCCAGTGCGCAAAGGAGATGGATTTTGGTCCTTATTCCGCAATTTTTGAGGGTGAATTCCCGTTAGGCAAGCTTCTGTCAGGCCTTTTGGGGGTACAGGGGGAAGCCGATGCGGAAGAAAAGACCAGCCAGATTGTCTGCCCGACCTGCGGCACCAGCTACGATGATTTTGTGAAAAACAGCCGTTTTGGCTGCGCGGACTGCTACAGTGTCTTTGACCTGCTGATCAATGACAAGATCAAGCAGCTTCAGGGCAATGTGCGTCATACCGGAAAACATCCGAAATTCCAGAAGATCAAGGCAGATCCCTTCCATCTGACTTCTTCCGGACAGCCGGAGGAGGAAACTGCTGTGGATGCCGCAGCTGGCTCTGGGGGACAGAACGCGGAATTTGTTTCTGCCGGAGAGAGCGATGTTCAGGCCCAGATCCGCAAACTGGAGGCAAGACTCCGGGAGGCAGTCCGGGCGGAGGAATATGAGGCTGCGGCAGAGTACCGTGACCAGATCCGGGCGTTAAAGGAGGCACAGGCATGATGAAATGGTTTGAGGAAGTAAACCTGACCCGCCCTGCGGTCATCTGCAGCCGGGTACGTCTGGTACGGAATCTGGAGGAGTATGCCTTTCCATCCAGACTGAATGAGAAACAGGCGGATGAGATGATTACACGCCTGGAGGAAGGCCTGAAGGATCTTGGGAGCGTGGACGGACGCCATTATGAACAGGCAAGGCTGCAGGAATTAAGTGATCTGGAACGCAGAGCCCTGCGGGAGCGCCGGGTGTTTAATTCTACCATTGCTTCCAGTAAGGCCCCGGCCGGGGTTATGGTATCGGATGATGAGCGGGTGGGTATCGTATTAAACGGAACGGACCATATCCGCATCCAGCTGTTTGCCTCTGGCCTGCCTCTGGATGAGCTTATGAGCCAGGCGGCGCAGATTGATGATTATTTAAATGAGCGGTTTGATTACGCCTTTGATGACAAATACGGCTACCTGACTTCGTTCCCCACCAGTGTGGGAACCGGGCTTCGGGCGTCGGTGGTGCTGCATCTGCCACTGTTGTCCCAGAGCAAGCGTTTTAACGGCATGGTCACCGAGATGACGCGCTTTGGCGCTTCGGTGAAAGGCATGTATGGCGAAGGTGAGGAAAACTGCGGATCTCTTTATGAGGTCAGCAACCAGAAAACCTTGGGCATGACAGAGAAAGAAATTCTGGATATGGTGTCCAAGGTGGCGCTGCAGCTTACCGCACAGGAAGAGCAGATGCGAAAGCTTGCCCTCGACAAAAACCGGGTATCCCGGGAGGACGATGCCTGCCGCGCTTACGGCACATTAAAATATGCCAGAAAGCTGGCCCTGAAGGAGGCTATGACGCTGTTATCCCGGCTGATGGCCGGATGCGCGGACGGGCTTTTGCGCATGGAAGAGCCCTGCGCGGTATACCGCCTGATGCTGGGAATTCAGCCGGCAAACCTTCAGAAGCTTTCTACCAGACCGCTTGGCCGGGAAGAACTGGAGATGGCACGGGCCGCCTATGTGCGGGTAGAGCTGCCACAGCTTCTGGCTTAAGACAGATACAAGGAGGACCTGAATTTGATAGACAGAAATCATTTTACAGAACAGGCCTGGAACGCGATTGCGCTGTCTACCCAGGCAGCGAATGATCTGGGCCATAATTATGTGGGAACCGAACATCTTCTGGTGGGACTTCTGCTGGAAGAGGAGGGAGTGGCATCCAGAGTTCTGGAGGCCAACGGTGTAAATGCAGATAAGGTAAAAGAACTGATCAGCCAGCTGATCTTTCCAAATCAGAACGTGGGCACCATCGGCGAGACGGTTTATACACCGGGGGCTGTGCGGGTGCTGAACCAGAGCTACCGGGAGGCTGTGCGCTTTAAGGCACCGCTCATCGGCACCGAGCATCTGCTGATTGCCATGATCCGGGAGAGCGACTGTGCGGCAGTCCGCCTGCTCAACACCATGGATGTGAGCCTGCAGAAGCTTTACGTGGATCTGCGCAGCGCCATGGGAGAGGATGGCGCAGACGCAAGAGAGGAGCTGCAGTCATCCCGGGCAGGAAAAGACAGCAGCGCGTCCACACCGACCTTAAACAGCTTCAGCCGTGACCTGACAAAGCTTGCCAGGGAAGGAAAACTGGATCCGGTGATCGGCCGGGAAAGCGAGATTCAGCGTGTTGTCCAGATCCTGAGCAGAAGAACCAAGAACAACCCGTGCCTGATCGGGGAACCGGGTGTCGGCAAGACCGCAGTCGTGGAGGGTCTGGCTCAGATGATCGCCGACGGCAATGTGCCGGAGACCATTGCGGACAAGCGCGTCATGACGCTGGATCTGTCCGGCATGGTGGCTGGTTCCAAGTACCGCGGTGAGTTCGAAGAGCGCATCAAGAAGGTAATTTCTGAGGTGACGGAGGATGGAAACGTGCTCCTGTTCCTCGATGAGATCCATACCATCATTGGCGCGGGCGGCGCGGAGGGAGCCATTGACGCCTCCAACATCTTAAAGCCGTCCCTGGCCCGGGGAGAACTCCAGCTAATCGGCGCTACAACAAGAGAAGAGTACCGCAAATACATTGAAAAGGATGCGGCTCTGGAGCGCCGTTTCCAGCCGGTTGTGGTGGAAGAGCCGAATGAGGAGCAGTCCATCGCGATCTTAAAGGGCCTGCGACCGAAATATGAGGAGCATCATAAGGTTACCATCACCGATGACGCTCTTGTGGCTGCGGTCCGCCTTTCCGCGCGTTACATCAATGACCGCTTTCTTCCGGACAAGGCTATTGACTTAATCGATGAGGCGGCTTCCAAGAGCCGCCTGACCACCTACGTGGAACCGGCAGAGATCAAGACTCTCACGGAGGATATTGATAAGCTGGAGATCCAGAAGGAACAGGCCATCAAGAATGAGGCGTATGAGAAGGCTGGTGATATTAAGAAGCGCCAGCAGAAAAAGCGAGAGAAAATCGAAAAGATCCGGGAAAAATGGCAGAAGGAAAAAACATCCAGAAAGCTGACGGTCGGTGAAGGCGAAATCGCGGATGTCGTTTCCGGATGGACCAAGATCCCGGTGAGAAAGCTGGCAGAGGAAGAGTCGGAGCGCCTGCGCAAACTGGAGTCCATCCTGCATGAGCGGGTGGTAGGACAGGAAGAGGCGGTGACCGCTGTGGCGAAAGCCATCCGCAGAGGCCGTGTGGGCTTAAAGGACCCGAAGCGCCCGATCGGTTCCTTCTTATTCCTGGGACCGACCGGTGTCGGAAAAACCGAGCTTTGCAAGGCGCTGGCCGAGGCCATGTTTGGCACCGAGAATGCCCTGATCCGGGTTGATATGTCCGAGTACATGGAGAAACACAGTGTCTCCAAGATGATCGGATCCCCGCCAGGATATGTCGGTTACGAGGAGGGCGGACAGCTCAGCGAGAAGGTCCGCAGAAATCCGTATTCCGTTATCCTCTTTGATGAGATTGAGAAAGCACATCCGGATGTGTTCAACATCCTGCTGCAGGTGCTCGATGACGGCCACATTACCGATGCTCAGGGTAGAAAGATTGACTTTAAGAACACGGTGATCATCATGACCTCCAACGCAGGCGCGGAGAATATCATTTCCCCGAAACGCCTGGGCTTTGCCTCCAATGACGATGCGAAGGAGCGCTACCGTTTCATGAAAGAGCGTGTCATGGAAGAGGTAAAACGGATGTTTAAGCCGGAGTTCTTAAACCGTATTGACGAGATCATTGTATTCCACCAGCTGTCCCAGGATCACATGAAAGAGATCGTGGACATCATGTTAAAGGGCATCTGCAGACGTACCCTGACCCAGATGAACTTAAAGCTCACAGTGGATGATTCCGCAAAGGCATTCCTTGTGGAAAAGGGCTACGACGAGAAATACGGTGCCCGTCCGCTGCGCCGCGCGATCCAGAACCTGTTGGAGGATGGCCTGGCAGAGGCCGTGCTGGATGGCCAGGTCAAAGCAGGGGATGAAGTGACCGTCACAAAGGGAGAAGATGGCCTGAAATTTTTATCGGCAGAAGTGATAAAAAACTAGATTAATTTTGACGGTTGTTGTATAATCCTATGAGAAGCGGTACTGCCAGGCAGTGCCGTTTCTATACAGCAGTAAAATGTAATAATATACCAGGAGGGCAAACACATGCCAGTAATCGAATCTTTAATCCGCTCCGAGGCAGATGGCACCATCAGCTTTGGCAATTACAAATTAGACACCAAGAGCAAGCTTGATAATTTTGAACATGCGGGAGATTTATATAAGATCAAAACTTTCTATGAGATCACCAAGTTAGAGCGCAACGGTTCTTTCGTTTACGAATCCGTACCGGGAACCGCAGTGGAGCATTTCTCCGCGAAGCATGATGGCGTTGAGTTTACCGTATCTGGTGATAAGGATGCGCAGATCACGGTACAGCTGGAAGACGATACCGAGTATGAGGTATATGTGGACGGTGTTGCAGTGGGCGGCATGAAGACTAACATGAGCGGCAAGCTGGTAGTCAGCGTAGAGTTAAATGAGGGTGTTGCCTGTCAGGTTAAGGTGGTAAAACGCTAAGCATCCTCTGACGGGAAGGATATACATATATGGCAAAAGCAAAGACAACCGTATTTTTCTGTAAGGAATGCGGTTTCGAATCCAGCAAGTGGCTGGGGCAGTGCCCGGCCTGCAAGGAGTGGAACACGCTGGTGGAGGAGCCGGTGGCGAAGAAAACGCCATCCGGCCGTACCGGCGCGGTTTCACAGCGCACACTGGCAAAGCCGGTGAAGCTGGAGGAAGTGTCCATAGAAGAGCAGGACCGGATCTCCACCGGATATCCGGAACTGGACCGTGTACTGGGGAGCGGCATTGTAGCCGGCTCCCTGGTTTTAGTTGGGGGTGACCCCGGTATTGGAAAGTCCACCCTGCTGCTTCAGATGTGCCGGAATCTGGCCCGGGACGGACACCGGGTGCTCTACATTTCCGGTGAGGAATCCTTAAAGCAGATCAAGATGCGGGCCAGCCGCATCGGGACCATCAGCGGGGAACTCTTATTCTTATGCGAAACGAATCTTGATACCATTGAGGAGGCTATCCGCGAAACAAAGCCGGAGATTGTCATCATCGACTCCATCCAGACCATGTTCCGGGAAGATGTGACATCGGCACCGGGCAGCGTCAGCCAGGTGCGGGAGTCCACGAATGTCCTGATGCAGATTGCCAAGGGCATGGGCATTTCCGTGTTTATTGTCGGCCATGTGACCAAAGAGGGCGTGGTGGCCGGTCCCCGTGTGCTGGAACATATGGTGGACACGGTGCTTTATTTTGAGGGTGAGCGCAACGCCTCTTACCGTATTTTAAGGGGTGTAAAGAATCGTTTTGGTTCTACCAACGAGATTGGTGTGTTTGAGATGCAGGAGAATGGCCTGGAAGAGGTAGAGAATCCTTCTGAATATCTCTTAAGCGGCCGTCCGGAGGATGCGTCCGGCGCGGTAGCAGCCTGTTCCTTAGAGGGAAGCAGGCCAATTCTGCTGGAGGTGCAGGCACTGGTGACTCAGACCAATTTTGGCATGCCAAGGCGCACCGCTGCGGGAGCCGATTTCAACCGTGTAAATCTTCTGATCGCGGTACTGGAAAAGCGCTGCCGGTACGAGATGTCCCGCTATGACGCCTACGTGAATATCGCGGGCGGCATGCGGATGAATGAGCCGGCACTGGATCTTGCCATCATCATGGCACTGGTATCCAGCATGAAAGATAAGCCGGTGAATCCGAAGTGTATGATTTTCGGCGAGGTCGGCTTGGCCGGAGAAGTGCGTGCCGTATCCCAGGCAGAGCAGCGGGTACACGAAGCCATCAAACTGGGATTCGAGTCCTGCATCCTGCCGCAGGTATCCCTGGACAAGATGAAGAAAACGGATAAGATCACGCTGTATGGCGTGAGCAATGTGAGAGAAGCTATCAGGCTGATCTGATGAAAAACAGAAGCCGGGCTGCGGCCTGGCTTCCTGTTTAAAACCCACATTTCGTATCAAAAATATATTTTTTTCAAAAAATTAAAAAAATTGTTGACAGTCAGAATAATCCGTGTTATTATAAATGAGCGTTGAGGGAAACGAAAAAAAGCCTCAACAAAACAGCATAGGGGATTAGTTCAATGGTAGAGCACCGGTCTCCAAAACCGTCGATGGGGGTTCGAGCCCCTCATCCCCTGCTAAGTGAAAAGCGGTAAGGTCGAAAGATCTTATCGCTTTTTTCGTATATTCATAACCGGCATTTCAGAAAGGAGGAAGCTTCATGGGCGCTGACCGGGGTATCATCCGTATTTCCGTGCGTAATCTGGTAGAGTTTGTCATGCGGGGCGGGGATATTGATAATAGAAGAACCTCCGCAGCAGAGAAGGATGCCATGCAGGCGGGCAGCCGCATGCACCGGAAAATCCAGAAGCGCCAGGGTGCGGATTATCATGCGGAAGTCTCGATGAAGCACAGAGTGGAGCAGGAAGAATATCAAATTCTGGTGGAGGGCCGGGCGGACGGCGTGATTGAGACGGTCTCCGGCGTCACGATTGATGAGATCAAATGCGTCTATATGGACATTCATCAGTTAGAGGAGCCGCTTCCGGTCCATCTGGCCCAGGCCCTCTGCTATGGCTATATGTACTGTGCAGACCATGAAAATGTGGATGCCATCACCATCCAGGTCACCTACTGCAACCTGGAAACCGAGGAAATCCGCCGTCTGAAGCAGGAGAAGACAAGAGAAGAACTGGAGGAATGGTTTCAGGGTCTGATCCATGAATATGTGAAATGGGCCGAGTATCTGTACCGCCATACCCTGCGGCGTGATGAATCCCTGCGGGAACTGGAGTTTCCATATGAATACCGGGCCGGGCAGAAGGAACTGGCGGTGTCGGTGTACCGGGCGCTGGCCAGAAAACGCAATCTGTTTATTCAGGCACCAACGGGAATTGGCAAGACACTTTCCGTGGTTTACCCGTCCTTGAAATCCATGGGAAGTGGGAACGGGGAGAAGCTGTTTTACTTAACGGCCAAGACCATCACCCGTAGTGTGGCGGAAAACTGCTTTGCGCTGCTTCGGGAGCGTGGCATGCTGTTTACTACGGTGACCATCACGGCGAAGGAAAAGCTCTGCCCGCTGGAAAAGACCGAGTGCAATCCCGATGCCTGTCCCTATGCGAAGGGACATTTTGACCGGGTGAATGACGCCGTGTTTGATATCATTCATGAGCAGCAGAGCATTACCCGGGAGATCATTCTGGATTATGCGGACCGGTATCAGGTCTGCCCCTTTGAGTTCTGTCTGGACATCAGCAGCTGGGCGGATGGCATTATCTGCGATTACAATTATGTGTTTGACCCGAATGCAAGGCTGAAACGGTATTTTGCGGAGGGCAACCAGGGAGATTATCTGTTTCTGGTGGATGAGGCCCACAATCTGGTGAGCCGGGCGAGGGAGATGTTCAGCGCCTGCCTGGTAAAGGAAGATATCCTGCTGGTGAAAAAGCTGATCAAGGGGCGTTCCGGGAAGCTTGCGCGGGAACTGGAGCGCTGCAACCGGAATCTGCTGGAACTGAAACGGGAATCGGCAGAGTACCGGGTATTGCCGGATGTGAACCTTCTGGTATCGAATCTGCTGACCGTGATGGGAGAGTTTGAGCCGTTTCTGGAGGAAGAGAAGGAATTCCCGGACCGGGATCTGGTGCTGCAGTTTTATTTTGACCTGCGGCATTTTCTGAATATGTATGATGGGCTGGATGACCATTACCAGATCTATACAGAACTGGGGGAGGATGGAAACTTCCGGCTGTATCTGTTCTGCATTGATCCGTCCCGGTGCTTAAATGCCTGTCTGGAGAAGGGAATCGCTGGAATTTTCTTTTCCGCCACCATGATTCCGGTGGTCTATTATAAGAAGCTGCTGAGCGGTAACACGGAGGATTATGCAGTTTATGCCAATTCGCCATTTGACAGTGAAAAGCGGCTGATTCTGGTGGCGAAGGATGTCAGCAGCCGCTACACCCGCAGAAATCGCACGGAATTTGGCAAGGTGGCGGATTATATCACGGAGCTGGCCCACAGCCATGTGGGAAATTATATGGTGTTTTTTCCTTCTTATCGTTATATGGAGGCGGTGGAGCAGCTTCTGGATGAGCGGTATGACGGGAGTTTTCGCTGGCAGATGCAGACAAACCGCATGACAGAAGAAGAACGGGAAGGCTTTCTGGAACTGTTTGAAGAAAAGCGGGAACAGTCCTTTGTGGGACTCTGTGTGCTGGGTGGAATTTTTTCGGAAGGAATCGATTTGAAGGCAGAACGTCTGGAAGGAACGATCATTGTGGGAACCGGGCTTCCCATGGTGTGCAGTGAGCAGGAAATTCTGATGCAGTATTTTGCTGAGCAGGGAGAAAATGGCTACGACTATGCCTATCAGTATCCGGGCATGAACAAGGTGCTGCAGGCGGCGGGCCGGGTTATCCGCACGGCCGAGGATCGGGGCGTGATCCTGCTTTTAGATGACCGGTTCTTGCGGCCGGAAATCCAGGAACTGTTCCCGCGGGAGTGGTCCGAATATGGCCTGGTGACCCGGGAAACCGTGGGCGGGTGGCTGAAACATTTCTGGGAGAACCAACAGACCGATAGAAGCGGGGGAGAACCCATGTCCGGACAGGAAAAAGCGGAAGTTTGACATAAAAAAGGAGATGCGTTATAGCATCTCCATAAACTGCTTGGCAGCCTGGGAAATTGGCAGGCTGTCATTGCTTGCTACCACAATCTGACGGATAGGAAGTTCTTCTTCAATCTGAACCTTAAAGAGGCTGCGTTCATTTTCCGGAATGCAGTAATCCGGGACGAAGGCAACGCCCAGGCCAATGCGGGCCAGGTCAATTAAGAGGTCATTGCTGGAAAGCTCGATTTCCGGCACCAGGTCCAGCTGATGGCGTTGGAACATGCTGTGCAGAAACTCACTGGTGGTGCTCTTGCGATCCAGCATCAGGATCGGGAACTGCTTTAAGTTTTTTAAGCTGACGGTTTTGCCCTTCAGTTCTTTGTATTCGTCATTGGCCACGAATACGTCCTTGAATTCCCGGATGATCCGCACATTCTGGGTGTTGGAAAGTCCAGAGTTCGGATAGTTGGTGATGGCAAAATCCACCTGACCGGATTCCAGCAGCTTCGCGCAGGCAATGGATGTCTGGTTGGTAACCTTAATATGCACATTCGGATAACGCCGGTGGAAATCTTTCAGATAAGAAACCAGATAATATCGGCAGATGGTATCGCTGGCACCAATGCGCAACTGGCCACCGTTTAAGGTGTTGGCTTCCAAAAGCTGGTTCTCGCCCTGACGGATCAGGTTCATGGCCGGTTCAATATGCTTTAACAGGATCTCGCCCTCCGGTGTCAGCTGGACCCGTTTGGTGCTGCGGATGAAAAGAGGCTGGTTTAACTTCTTTTCCAGTACCTTAATGGACTGGCTGACCGCGGACTGGGAAATGAACAGCTGCTTGGAGGCTTCCGAGAAGCTTAAGGTGTTTGCCACATGATAAAATACTTTATATAGTTCGTAATTGATATCCAATATTAGCCCTCCTTATAAAACTACGGCTATTCTATCACGCAGATAATGAATTGTAAAGAGGAAATCAAATTGACAAAATGAGGGAAAGGCGTTAATCTGTCATAAATAACGGAAATTGATGTGTTACGACAGGAGTGAAGAGAAAATTGAGAAAAGAAGTACCATTACAGCCGGAGAACAGCCATTTTTATTTTGGAAAAGGAGAAAAATCTGCCTGCATTCTGGGACCGGACCGGGAATCGTCGGTACAGCAGCGGTTTGTCTGCGCAAGCCTGGTGAAAAAACTCCGGGAGTTGGAAGAGAAAGGCGCAATTGTTCATGACAATGAGATTCTTGTCATTCCGCAACCGCAGGAAGTGAATGAAATGTTCTGCCCGGAAACACAGGAATACAGCTATGTGATCCGATTTCAGGAAGTGGAGCGCGAAGGAGATTCTGTTCCTTATATAGAAATTTCTGACGCCGGTTTTCAGAATCCAAGTCTGGCCAATCTGTTCGGATATCCGTATGTGGTGATCCGTCAGAGAGAAGAAGAGGAGACTGCGGAAGAACATATGGGGCCAGATCACAGGAGTTCCAATGTTTTTTGCGTGTATACAGGACAGGCAGACCAGATTGACGAGGAAGCGGCCCGAAGGGCAGTGGCTGCAGTTCTTCGTTTTCTGACCCGCATGGGCGTGCTGCGCTATACCAGTCACAGCGGGTATATTGCAAGTGTGATCCGCGAGGAGGATCTGAGTACGGTGCGGAGTGATCACAGTGGGCTGTACCGCAGGCTGGTGCAGCCCGGGACCGAGGTACATCGTGGGGAAGTACTGGCTTTGCTGACCGACCCATTTGACGGGGAGATACTCAGTGAGATTCTTTCCCCTTCAGACGGCATCGTGTTTTACGCCCGCAGAGCTTCTGAGGTTCAGGAGGAAAGTATTGTTTTTCAGATCATCCGGCGGCTGCATGAGTAGACCGGATGGCTGATCGCGGATATTACAGGGGTGATCCCGATGTGGAAGTTTTACCGGAATGCCTGTGGAAAGACAGAATAAAAGGAGGAAACGTGATATGGCCTTAAACCTTACCACATTATGTTATATCGAGCAGGATGGAAAGTACCTGATGCTTCACCGCACATCGAAAAAACATGATCTGAATAAAGATAAATGGATTGGAGTGGGCGGTCATTTTGAGGCGGAGGAAAGCCCGGAAGACTGTCTTCTGCGTGAGGTGCGGGAAGAAACCGGCTACACGCTGACTTCCTGGCAATTCCGCGGACTTGTGACCTTTGTTTCCGGTGACGGCGAGACGGAGTATATGTCCCTGTTCACTGCTGATGGGTTCACCGGAACCCCGGTGCCCTGCAATGAGGGACAGCTGGAATGGATGGTTAAAGAAGATGTGCTGAAGTTAAATATCTGGGAAGGCGATAAGATTTTTCTGAAACTGCTGAATGATGGGATCCCGTTTTTCTCCCTGAAGCTGGTCTATGACGGACACGGCGGCCTGCTATCTGCCGCCCTGAATGGAAAACCGCTCCCGATTTAGGAGCGGCTTCGTAACAGAACATGTTCCAGGTTTAAAAATCCGTTTAACTCTGCCCCGATAAACAGGATGCAGATACAGATGTAGAGCCACAGCATCAGCAGGACAATGGCTGTCAGGCTTCCGTACATATAGGAAAAATTGCTGAAATGCGTAAAATAAATGGAAAAGGCATAGGAAAATGCCAGCCATCCGACCGCGGTAAAGACAGCTCCCGGAAGCTGCTGCCGCGGTTTTTGCTTTCTGGAAGGAACAATGGTGTAGAGTCCCACGAAGGTAAGCAGGAACACAGCCATAGCAAAGAGAAAGCGCAGGCTGATGACAACGCGGGCCGTAGGTGCCAGGATCGGGAGAAAACGAAACAGCAGGTGCTCAATGTTTTTGCCGAAGATCAGAAGCACCAGGGACATGACACAGACCAGCATAAAGATCAGCGTGTAAAAGGAGCAAAGCAGCCGCTGTAAAATGTAATTGCGGTGTTTAAAGTCTCCGTAAATGCGGTTTAAGCCCCGCTCAATGCCAAGCATTCCCTTGGAAGCGGACCAGAGGGCGGTCAGCGCGGTTACAGACAGAATGGTTCCCGGAGATTTGATGTAGAGATCATCGACAATGCTGACTACCAGGGAATGCAGCATCTGCGGCATAATCCGCACCATGACAGAGAGCAGGTCGGATTTCCCGACATTGGGCAGAAACTGGATCAGGGTCAGAAGCAGCATGATAAAGGGGAAAAATGCGGTTACAATAAAGAAGGATGCCTGCGCCGCGTACACGGTGATCTCATCCTTTACGCACCGGTCCCAGATCTGTTTGCAGTGAAAGAAAAAAGAAATCATAAAAAGCGTTTCCTTTCTGAAGTCTTACCTTTTACCATAGTAGCATGGGCGTCGGAATATGGCAAGGAGAGCCGTACGGATTCTTGTGGATGATGGAAAGATGTGGTATAATAATTCGGTATGTTTTGTGTGAATTACAAAATGAAAAACCTATGACACCGGGAGGTTTACCATGAAGAGGTTGCTGCGTTATTTAAACGCCTACAAAAAAGAGTCGGTGCTGGCCCCTCTCTTTAAAATGCTGGAAGCCAGTTTTGAATTGTTTGTGCCGCTGGTTGTGGCCCAGATCGTGGATGTGGGTATCAAAAACCAGGATGCAGGCTACATTCTGAGAATGGGCGGACTCCTTGTACTACTGGGAGTGATCGGCCTGACCTGTTCCATCACGGCACAGTACTTTGCGGCAAAGGCAGCAGTTGGCTTTGCCACCGGTCTGCGGAATGACCTGTTTGCCCACATTGGAGGCCTATCCTACAGTGAGCAGGATACCATCGGAACATCCACGCTGATCACCCGTATGACCAGCGATATCAACCAGGTGCAGTCTGGCGTGAACTTAACGCTGCGTCTGCTCCTGCGTTCCCCGTTCATCGTATTTGGTGCCATGATCATGGCCTTTACCGTAAACGCAAAGGCAGCCATGGTCTTTGTGGTTGCCATTCCGGTGCTTTCTGTGATCGTATTCGGCATCATGGCCATCAGCATGCCGCTGTACAAAAAGGTGCAGAAGCAGTTAGACCATGTGACCCAGGCAACCCGCGAGAACTTAACCGGCGCCCGGGTAATTCGTGCCTTTAACCGCCAGGAAGATGAGATTCAGAACTTCGATGAGTCCAATGGACTTCTTGTGAAATTTCAGGTCTTTGTCGGCAAGATTTCCGCGCTGATGAACCCGCTGACTTATGTGGTGGTGAATCTTTCCATCATTGCAGTGGTGTGGATCTCCGGAAAACAGGTAGATGCAGGCATCATCACCCAGGGTGAAACGGTAGCGCTTGTAAACTACATGTCCCAGATTCTGGTAGAACTGATTAAGATGGCAAACCTGATCGTTTCCATCTCCAAGGCGCTGGCCTGTGCCAACCGTATCAGCAATGTGCTGGAGGAAAAGAGCAGTATTGTCAGCCCGGCTAAGGGTATGGAACAGGTTCCGGCAGCAATTGCAGAGGGAGCAGACATACCGGCCAAGGTACAGTTTGACCATGTAAACTTCCTTTACAAGGGTGCCAAGGCAGATTCCTTAACGGACATCAGCCTGACCGTCAAGAAGGGACAGACCATCGGCATCATCGGCGGTACCGGTTCCGGAAAATCATCCCTTGTAAACCTGATCCCGCGTTTCTATGATGTGCGCGAGGGTGCGGTTCTGGTGGACGGCGTAAACGTAAAGGATTACCGTCTGGAAACCCTGCGGGAAAAGATTGGCGTGGTTCCGCAGAAGGCAATTCTTTTTAAGGGCACCCTGCGTGAGAACATGAAGTGGGGCAAAAAAGATGCCACCGATGAGGAAATTTACCGTGCCCTGGACATTGCCCAGGCCCGCGAGTTTGTGGACAGCAAGGAAAAGGGACTGGATCTTTACATTGACCAGGCCGGAAAGAATTTATCCGGCGGACAGAAACAGCGTCTGACGATTGCCCGTGCCCTGGTGCGCGAGCCGGAGATCCTGATCATGGATGACAGTGCTTCCGCACTGGATTTCGCGACAGACGCAAAACTTCGTATGGCCATCCAGAAGGGCACAAAGGATATGACGGTATTCATCGTATCCCAGCGTGCGACCACGATCCGTCATGCGGACCAGATTGTCGTGCTGGATGACGGCGCGACAGTGGGCATCGGTACCCACGAAGAACTGTTTGAGAGCTGTGAGGTATACCGCGAGATCTGCTTGTCCCAGCTTTCTAAAGAGGAGGTGCAGTAAGGTGGCTAAACTTGAAATTGGAAAACATAAATCAACCTTAAAGCGGATCCTGGACTACATTGGAAGCTACAAATGGATGGTAGTCCTGTCTCTGGTCCTGGCTGCCGTGACGGTGGCCACTACCCTGTACGCGCCGATTCTGGTGGGAGAGGGCGTGGACCTGATCCTGGGTCCTGGCAATGTGGATTTTGCCGGACTGTTTGCAATTCTTCGCAAGATCGCAGTGGTGATTGCCATTACGGCGCTGGCCCAGTGGCTCATGAACCACATCAACAACCAGATTACCTACCGGGTCGTAAAGGATATCCGTACCAGGGCCTTCAACCATCTGGAGATTCTTCCGCTGAGCTACATCGATTCCCATCAGTATGGCGATATCATCAGCCGTATCATCGCGGATATTGACCAGTTCTCTGAGGGACTGCTGATGGGCTTTACCCAGCTCTTTACCGGTGTGTTAACCATTCTTGGAACCCTGGGCTTTATGCTGGTGGTAAACCCGTTTATCACCCTGGTGGTCGTATGCGTGACCCCGCTTTCCCTGTTTGTGGCAAGCTTTATCGCAAAGAAAACCTATTCCATGTTCAAACTCCAGTCTCAGACCAGAGGGGAGCTGACTTCTCTGGTGGACGAGATGGTGGGAAACGAGAAAGTAGTACAGGCCTTTGGTTATCAGGATGAGGCGCAGAAGCGCTTTGAGGAGATTAACGGACGCCTTCAGGGCTACAGTCTGCGTGCCATCTTTTTCTCTTCGATTACGAACCCTGCCACCCGTTTCGTCAACAGCATGGTGTATGCCAGTGTGGGTGTTGCCGGCGCGTTCGCTGCCATCCGCGGCCTGCTTACCGTGGGACAGCTTTCCGCGTTCTTAAGCTACGCGAACCAGTATACCAAGCCGTTCAATGAGATTTCCGGCGTTGTCACCGAGCTGCAGAATGCGTTAGCCTGCGCGGCCCGTGTGTTTGAATTGATCGATGAGCCGCCCTTTACCCCGGAGGACGCTGACGCAGTCAACCTTCAGAATGTGGACGGCAGCGTAAAACTGGAGCATGTAAACTTCTCCTATACCCCGGATACTTCCCTGATCGAGGATTTAAACCTGGATGTAAAGCCGGGCCAGCGTATTGCCATTGTCGGACCGACCGGCTGCGGTAAGACCACCATGATCAACCTGCTGATGCGTTTCTACGATGTGGTCAGCGGTTCCATCAAGGTATCTGGCGAAGATATCCGCCATGTCACAAGAAAGAGCCTGCGCACCAATTATGGCATGGTTCTGCAGGAAACCTGGCTAAAGGCCGGAACCATCCGGGAGAATATTGCCTACGGCAAGCCGGATGCCACCGAAGAAGAAATCATCCAGGCAGCCAAAGAGGCGCATGCCCACAGCTTTATCAAGCGTATGCCCCAGGGCTATGACACTGTGATTTCCGAGGATGGAGGCAATCTGTCCCAGGGACAGAAGCAGCTTCTGTGCATTGCCCGCGTCATGCTGTGCCTGCCGCCGATGCTGATCCTGGATGAGGCAACCTCCTCTATCGATACCCGTACCGAGATCCGCATTCAGAAGGCGTTCGCCACCATGATGAAGGGCCGCACCAGCTTTATTGTAGCGCACCGTCTTTCTACCATTCGCGAGGCCGATGTGATCCTGGTGATGAAGGACGGCCACATCATTGAGCAGGGCACCCATGAGTCCCTGCTGGCCCAGAACGGATTTTACGCGAACCTGTACAACAGCCAGTTCGCGGGATAATAAGGAGTGTGACGAGTATGAATTACGCAAGCATCAAGCCGGTGGACATTGCCAACGGCCCGGGTGTGCGGGTGTCGCTGTTTGTCAGCGGCTGCAGGCACCACTGCAAGGGCTGTTTCAATGCCCAGGCATGGGATTTTGCATATGGAGAGCCTTTTACAAAGGAGGTCTGGGAACAGATCTTTTCCTGTCTGGATCACGACTACATGGAGGGTATCACTTTGCTTGGCGGAGAACCCATGGAGCCGGAAAACCAGGCGGGGCTTCTGCCGTTTTTGAAAGAACTGAAAAAGCGTTTCCCGGAAAAGAGCATCTGGTGCTTTTCCGGATATGATTTCGAGAAGGATATTCTGGGACGCATGATGAAGGAGTCGGAAGTGACCAGAGAACTGGTGCCGCTTCTGGATGTTCTGGTGGACGGGAAATTTGTGGAGGACTTAAAGAACTTAAGCCTGAAATTCCGCGGATCCGAAAACCAGCGGATTCTGGATGTGCCGCGTTCCCTTGCGGCCGGGAAAGCAGTCTGGATGGAGCAGTACCGATAATGGGAGTACCTGATATGGAAAATAAGAGAAAGGTGCTGTGGAAACTGTTTGTCTCCACACTTTACTTAAGCGCCTTTACCTTCGGCGGCGGGTATGTGATCGTTTCGCTGCTGAAGAAAAAATTTGTAGATGAATATCACTGGATTGAGGAAGATGAGATGCTGGATCTGGTTGCCATTGCCCAGTCCTCTCCGGGGGCCATTGCGGTCAACGGAGCGATTGTGGTTGGTTATAAGCTTGCCGGGCTGGCCGGAACGGTCATTGCGATTCTGGGAACCGTGATTCCGCCATTTCTGATCATTTCCGTGATCTCGGTCTTTTACAATCTGCTAAAGGACAACTTTATTGTAAGCCAGATGCTGCAGGGCATGCAGTCCGGCGTGGGAGCAGTCATTGCCTCGGTTACCTACGAGATGGGAGCTGGTATCGTTCATGGCAGAAATAAGGCCTCCATGCTGATCATGGTCTGTGCCTTTGTGGCTTCCTGCGTATTTGGAGTCAATGTTATTTATGTGGTGATTGCCTGCGGCCTTCTCGGCGTGGCGCGGACACTGCTTGCCGGAAAGGGGGAAGCGTAGATGATCTATCTTCAGCTTTTTATCAGCTTTCTCCAGATTGGAGTGTTCAGCTTCGGCGGCGGCTATGCGGCCATGCCGCTGATTCAAGGCCAGGTGGTGACTGGCCACAAGTGGCTGACCATGGCAGAATTTACCGATCTGATCACCATTTCCCAGATGACACCGGGTCCGATTGCGGTGAACTCCGCCACCTTTGTCGGAACAAAGATTGCCGGAGTGCCCGGGGCTTTTGTGGCGACACTGGGCTGTATTCTGCCATCCTGCGTCATTGTTACCCTGATTGCGAAGCTGTATCTGAAGTACCGGAATATGGCAATGCTGCAGGGTGTGCTTGCGTCCTTAAGACCGGCGGTGGTGGCACTGATCGGTTCTGCCGGTATTGCCATTCTGATCAATGCCTTCTGGGGCAGCAGTGCACAGATTGCCCTTGCCGGAACCAACTGGATCATGGTGGGAATTTTTGTGATCTGCGTAGTACTGTTGCAGAAAGGAAAGATGAACCCGATCCTGGTTATGGTGCTGGCTGGAGTTATGAAAGTGCTGGCGGCCCTGATTGCTGGGGGCTGAGAAATGTGTTTATTCTGTGCCCAAAAACAAAAGGTCCTCTTGACGGGCTGTAAGGAATTTGTCAGAATCTTCCAATTTCCGTCAGAATTGTAGAAATAGTGTCAGAATCGCTAAGAGAACGGTAAAGTCTTAAGCCCCCTCTTTATGCTAGAATTCTATCATAAGAAAACGATGACAGAATTCAGACAGCACGAAAGAGGGGGCTTATATTATGATGAACGGAAAACGAATTGTAAAATGGGTGTTCGCATTTGCATGCACGATCATGGCAGGATGTGGATTTGCTTTAGCCGGAGAGGGCTATGGATTATATAAGAATGCAGTGCAGGAAGTGAGCCTGGAGGAGAAGGTGAATGAAATTCGCAGCCAGGAGAGCTTTACTTCCCTGGAAGATATGCCGGAGACTTATGTGCAGGCGGTGGTATCGGTGGAGGATCACCGGTTTTATGACCACTTCGGGCTGGACCTGATTGCCATCGGCCGGGCCGTTGTGAATGATATCAAGGCCGGACGCTATGTGGAGGGCGGAAGCACCATCACTCAGCAGCTTGCAAAGAACCTGTACTTTTCTCAGGAAAAGACTATGAACCGCAAAGCAGCCGAAGTCTTTCTGGCACTGGAACTCGAACAGAAATACACCAAGGATGAAATCCTGGAGCTCTATGTAAACAGCATTTACTTTGGAGACGGCTACTACAGTGTCGGTGAAGCCAGCGAAGGATATTTTGGAAAACCGGCATCCGAGATGAATGATTATGAGTGCACGCTTCTGGCAGGAGTTCCAAACGCTCCTTCAAAATACGCGCCTAGTAAAAACCTGGCACTGGCGGAAAAACGTCAGCAGAAAGTATTGAGCCGTATGGAAGCTTGCGGATACATTACCGAGGAGGAGACCACGATTATGGCAGCGCAGTTGGTGGCTCTGAATTAAACCAGCGCACCGAGAAAGGAAGGGACTGGCGCCCGTTTTGTGTCAGTCCCTTCCCGTTGTGTGGGAATTATGTTTTACTGGATTTCCCGGATCATACAGTATTGTTTTAATGGGAAGTTCTGCTTCATGATTCCGTAGACTTTAAAACCGAGATTCTGGTAGAACTCCACGTTCTTTTCGTTGTGGGTCTCCAGGGAGATCATCATGCGGTGGGTGTCGGCGTAGTCGATGGCTTCCTGCATAAGGCGGGCGGCAATGCCGTGGTGCTGCATGTTTGGATCCACTGCCAGATAGATGATGTGGAGACGCTGGTTCTGATGAAGCTGGTCGGTCCAGCTGGAATTTAAGTAGTCCACACCCTTTAAGAAGTTGTGGAAGGTCTTTAAAGTGTGATCCTCCTTGATGAGGTAGGTGTCGGTCTGGAGCGTGGCCCGGGCTTCCGCAAAGTAAAACTGGAAGATATTGTAGGGCTCAGCCTCGTCAGAAACCACGAGAATGCCATTCAAATCGGCACTGTCGGAAAAAATCTCGCAGGTCTCGTAAAATTCATCCATATCGCAGTGAAAGAGCTCCGGCATAAGGCGTTCCCGGACCTCCGGGTCCGGAATCAGGGTCTCATAGAGCGGGTCATGCTTGAAGCAGGCATATAAAAGCTGCTCCAGCTTTGGCAGGTCTTCTCGCTGTACGCGGTATAGTTTATCGCTTTCCATAGTATGTTCAGACGAACGTTCGCCTGTCCTTTCTGTATTATTCAGATCAGAAACTGGTCGTGTACCAGGCTCTGGATCTGGTCGGTGGTCTGAATCAGCATACGGCACTGATCCTGGAAAATCCGGGTCAGATGGCTGATCTCACAGGAGAGGGAAATCTCTTCCGGGTCGGCCTCTTTTTTCTGCAGCAGGTCTTTTACCAGCGCATAGAGGTTTTCGTGTGGCATCAGGCGTTTGTAGCCCCATTTTAAGCGGTCCTGCGGCTGATTTAACACGTAATCGGTGAAATGGTTGTAAACCGCTTCATCGAACATGAAGGCATAGGCATTGTTGTCTACCTGATAGAGCTTTCTCAGGGCAGAGGAGAGATTCTGCTCTTTTAAGTTCGCAATGGCGCCTCCGATCAGACGGATGTTCTGCAGCAGGATTTCATGCGGGTAATGGACGTTGCCGTACCAGTCGATGCGTACCAGTTCATCCTGGGCGCATTTAAAGCGGCGCAGGGCTTCTTCCTCTGCTTCCCGGGCTTCCAGATACAGCTGTTCTGCTTCTTTCACCTTACTCTCAGATAAAAGTGCACGGTAGCGGTCATTTAAGCTCCTGCGGGATTCGTAGCGGCTTTCTGCGACATCCTTTGCGTCAGCAAGCATCTTTTCCAGTCCGGAAATTTTTTCTACCAGAGAAGCCAGTGTCATAGGGCTGATGAGATCCATGGCAACAAAGGGGCGGAGAACGTCGCTGGATGCATGGTAGCCGTCCAGAGCCCGTTCCATGACCGGAGCGGAGCATAACGGAATGACGCAGGTTTCATCCAGAGCCGCGATCAGCAGGGCGAACAGTTCGTGGTGGAGCCGGTAAACCTGTTCGTCGTAAAAGGCATCGTTGTCGAACTGGGAATGGTAATGGGTCTCCATAAAGCTGCCGCCGGTGAAGTCATTGACCATGGACGGAATACCGGCAATAGCCATGGAAAAATCATCGGACCAGGTTTCAATCGGAGAAGTTACGCGGGTTTCCTCCGGGTAAGCCCGGGTCAGATCCGGAAGCTCGGATAAATACTCCTCCAGGAACCGGGTATATTCGTAGCAGCTGCGGATGCGGGCGCGGGTGCCATGGGCCAGGGCCGGAAGCTCAAAGTTTAAGTCGGCAATAACCTTTCCCACCCATTCCGGGTGCGCTGTAAATACTTGTTCGTAGGCACCGGTGGACCAGTCGAAGTTGGAATCCACAACGCCCCATTCCTCTGCGGCCATAGCGCAGATCACGATGGTATTATTGGGCTTGAAACCGCTTGCCAGCAGGGCTTTCGCGATGCCAAACATCAGGGCAATGGCGGTGTTGTCATCCTGAAAGCCGCTGAAATAGGAGTCATAGTGGGCGGACAACAGAACCATGCGGTCCGGGTGTTTTCCCGGGATGGTTCCCACAATGTTGTAGGTGGTGCAGTCCCGGGTGATGCGGCTGTTCGCGTCCAGGGTTACCGTGATCTCCTGGGTGTGTTCCAGAAGTTCCTTTAACGGATCGGAATCTTTTCTGGAAATGGAGAAAGCGGGAGCGTCCTCCGGACCGGCAATATCCTGGGCGTTTAACGCCTCGTCATCGATCTCGCCGTAGCCGCCGCTCTGCACGGCAATGAGGGCGGCAGCGCCCTTTAAGTGCGCCTGGTAGACCGGGTAGTTGATCCACCACTCATCCCGCTGGTTGATATCCACGAGAACCAGCTTTCCGGTGACATCCTTGCCCTCATAATCCGCAGCAGTTCCTTTTCCAAGATACATCAGGGAAAAGTCCTTTGGCCCGTCGGTGACAAACGTGGTCTGGTAAGCACCAAGCTGGATTTCACAATGGCTGCCATCTGCCGCAGTGTAGGAGAGCACTGCTTTTTTAAATTCCCAGCCATCGACCTTGATGGCATCCTTTCTCACATCAGAAAGGCCAATGGCTTCCATTTCCTGTTTCAGCATTTCTCCGGTCTCAAATTCAGCCCGGGAACCGGCCGGGCGGTAGCCCAGAACCGGGTTGGTACGAAACTGCTCCATGCGCTTGGCCAGCTGGTAGGAGTAATCTATATCAAGGTTTTTCAGAATGGATTCTTGTAAGTTCATGTATGCACAACCTCCGTCTTTTACAGTCAAAGTGATTATAACACTGATTGGCTGCTGAGAAAAGAAAAAAGGAGAAAAAGAAAAATTATGAAAAAACTACTTGATTTTGTGTGAATTGAGTGGTAATATTCAAACCAACAAAACCAAATAAGTCTTCAGGGCGGAGTGAAATTCTCCACCGGTGGTAAAGCCCACGGGCCGCAAGGCATGATTCGGTGTAATTCCGAAGCCGACAGTATAGTCTGGATGAAAGAAGAAAGATAGTGTGCGTTCTCCATAGAATGTACCGTGTCACCATAGAATGACCGCTCTGGAATGAAAGTTCCAGAGTTTTTTTGTTCTATAAAGGGTTGTCTGCGGGGGATGGGAAGCACACAGACAGAAAGAGCAGATCCTGAAGCATAAAACTTTCGGGTCTGCTTTTTAATTTTCTTACCCTGAAATCAAAAGGGAGGAATGAAATCTTGACAGATCAGGATTATATGCGCCGGGCCATCGAACTGGCAAAACAGGGAGAGGGCTGGACCAGCCCCAATCCGCTGGTGGGCGCTGTGATTGTGAAGGATGGACGGGTAATTGGCGAAGGATATCACGCCAGATACGGCGAATGTCATGCGGAACGGAATGCTCTGAAAGCCTGTATGGAACCGACCGAGGGTGCAGACCTGTATGTAACGCTGGAGCCCTGCTGCCACTACGGAAAGCAGCCACCATGCGTGGAGGCCATTGTACAGGCTGGCATCCGGAGAGTCTTCGTGGGTTCTGACGATCCCAATCCGCTGGTGGCCGGAAAAGGAATCCGGTATCTGCGGGAGCGGGGAATCACTGTAGAAACCCATGTGCTGAAGGAAGAATGCGACCGGTTAAATCCGGTGTTCTTCCATTTCATCCGCAAAAGAACGCCTTATGTAGTCATGAAATATGCCATGACTCTGGATGGAAAGATTGCGGCCTATACCGGCGCCTCGAAGTGGGTCACCGGGGAGGAGGCCAGGGCATATGTCCAGCGGGAGCGGCACCGATACCGGGGTATCATGGTGGGAGTTGGAACCGTGCTGGCGGATGATCCCATGTTAAACTGCCGGATGCCTGGCGGTCGAAACCCGGTGAGAATCATCTGTGATACCCATTTGCGGACGCCGGTTACTTCACAGATTGTAAGGACGGCGAAAGAAATTCCTACGATTCTGGCAGTCTGTGAGCCGGACCGGAATCGGTATCAACCCTATGAAGAGGCCGGATGCCAGATTCTGGCCTTGCCAGAGGCTGAGGGGCATATAGATCTGAACGCGCTTATGGAAAAGCTTGGGCAGGCCCAGATCGACAGCATCCTCTTAGAGGGCGGTGGCACCTTAAATTGGGCGGCCTGTAAGTGCGGGATTGTGCGGGAGGTACATGCCTATGTGGCACCGAAGCTCTTTGGCGGCGCGGAGGCCAAAACTCCGGTGGAAGGCCGGGGCGTGGCGGATCCATCAGAAGCGGTTCTCTTAAAGATAAAGGAAATCCGCCATTTGGGAGAAGATCTTCTGATCGAAAGTGAGGTGCAGGATGTTTACGGGAATTGTTGAGGAGGTCGGAATTCTGAAAAAAATCGTCTGGGGCGCGCATTCGGCAGCGCTTACGATTCAGGCGAAACGAGTGCTTTCCGATGCCGCGGTGGGAGACAGCATTGCGGTAAACGGGATCTGCCTGACGGTCACCAGCCTGGAAACAACAGCCTTTACGGCAGATGTGATGCATGAGACCTTAAACCGCTCGTCATTAAAAGGAGCAAAACCGGGCATGCATGTGAATCTGGAACGGGCCATGGCGGCAGGCGGACGGTTCGGCGGACATATTGTGAGCGGACATGTGGACGGAACCGGAACGATCCGGCAGATCCGGCGGGATGATAATGCGGTGTGGTTCACCATCACTGCCAGTCCCAAGCTTCTTCGCTATATTGTGGAGAAGGGATCCATTACCATAGACGGCATCAGCCTGACCGTGGCAGCGGTGGCAGCGGACAGCTTTTCTGTTTCCACGATCCCCCACACGAATGCGGTGACTACGCTGGGAGAACGAAAAGCGGGTGACCTGGTCAATCTGGAGACGGACATCATCGGGAAATATGTGGAGCGGCTGCTGCAGCCGATGAAAACGGAAGAGGAGCGGAATACCGTGGGAAAAAGGAACCCGGAAACAGAGCAGGAAACAAGTGCAGACAGACAGGGCATTACGAAGGAGTTCCTGGCTCAGTACGGATTTTGACAAGAAAGAAAACCCGGGCAGCAGAGATAGAAGACAGAGTAACTGTGAGGGTACTGAACAGTTACAAGACAGAAAACATGTGGAGAGAGGAGAACAGCATAATGACTCAGTACAATACAGTAGAGGAAGCGCTTGAGGAGCTTCGCAAAGGACATATCATCCTGGTTACGGACGATGCGGACCGGGAGAATGAGGGGGATTTTATCTGCGCGGCAGAGTTTGCCACCACAGAAAACATTAACTTTATGGCGACGCATGGAAAAGGCCTGATCTGCATGCCCATGTCTGCGGAATACGCAGCAAAGCTTCAGTTCCCCCAGATGGTCTCCAACAACACAGATAATCATGAGACAGCCTTTACCGTCTCCATTGACTGTGTGGATACCACGACCGGTATTTCCGCGGCGGAGCGGTCTGTGACGGCCCTGCGCTGTGTGGCAGAGGACGCGAAACCGGAGGATTTCCGCAGGCCGGGACATATGTTCCCGCTGGTGGCAAAGAAAAACGGAGTGCTGGAGCGCAACGGACACACGGAGGCCACTGTAGACCTCTGCCGCCTGGCAGGCTTAAAAGAATGTGGGCTCTGCTGCGAAATCATGCGGGAAGACGGCACGATGATGCGGACTTCGGAACTGCAGGAGCTGGCACGGAAATGGGATCTGAAATTCATCACCATCCAGGCTTTGCAGGCGTACCGGAAATGCCATGAGAAGCTGGTGGACCGGGTGACGGTAACCCGGATGCCAACCAAATACGGGGAATTTACCGCATACGGTTATGTGAACCGTTTAAACGGAGAACATCATGTGGCACTGGTAAAGGGCGAAATCGGAGATGGAGAGGATGTTCTTGCCCGCATTCATTCGGAATGCCTGACCGGTGATACCTTTGGTTCCCTGCGCTGTGACTGCGGGCAGCAGTTTGCAGCAGCCATGACCCAGATTGAAAAAGAGGGCCGCGGAATTCTCCTTTATATGCGGCAGGAAGGCCGTGGAATTGGCCTGATCAATAAACTGAAGGCCTATGAACTGCAGGAGCAGGGCATGGATACGCTGGAAGCCAATTTGGCGCTTGGTTTTGCCGGAGATGAGCGGGAGTATTACATCGGAGCGCAGATTTTAAAAGATCTTGGCGTGAAGAGTATGCGCCTTCTCACCAACAACCCGGATAAGGTATATCAGCTTTCTGAGTTTGGCATGGCCATCAAAGAGCGGGTGCCGATTCAGATGAGCGCTACAAAGTATGACCTGTTCTATTTAAAGACAAAACAGCAGCGCATGGGACATCTACTGAGATACTAAAAAACGGGAATCTGAGAAAAACATATTATTAATAGAAGAAAGAGAGTAACTGTGAGGGTACTGAACAGTTGCGAAAGAGGAAGAAAATCATGAGAGTACTGGAAGGAAATGTAGTAGCAAAGGGAATCCGCGTGGGAATCGTGGCAGCAAGATTTAATGAGTTCATCACCTCAAAACTGGTGGGCGGTGCCTTAGACGGACTGAAGCGTCATGACGTGAAAGAGGAAGACATTGATGTGGCCTGGGTGCCAGGCGCGTTTGAGATTCCGCTGATCGCTTCGAAAATGGCAAAGAGTAAAAAGTATGACGCAGTGATCTGCGTGGGCGCTGTCATCCGCGGCAGCACAAGCCATTACGATTATGTGTGCAGTGAGGTTTCCAAGGGCATTGCGAATGTTTCTTTAAACAGTGATATTCCGGTGATGTTTGGTGTACTGACCACGGATAACATTGAACAGGCCATTGAGCGTGCCGGAAGCAAGGCCGGAAACAAGGGTTACGAGTGCGCAACCGGAGCCATCGAAATGGTAAACCTGATCCGTGCTCTGGAAGCATAAAATATGGAGATGCCGGATGCTTTTACGGTGTGAAGCAATAAAAAGTTGACGAATCTCATTTTTCGGTTACAATAGATAATATAGAACTGGAAAGTGAGGAATTACGCAATGTTAAAACAGGTCTCTGTTTATGCAGAAAATAAAAAAGGCGCGTTAAAGATTGTTACCGGAATCCTGACGGAGGCACAGATCAACATTCTTGGTTCTGTTACCAACGACAGTGCGGAATATGGCATCATCCGCATGGTGGTTACCGAGCCGGAAAAGGCGCAGGAAATCTTACAGAAAGCCGGATATTTATGCCGTTTAACCAATGTGCTCGGCATTGAGGTAGAGGATGAAGTAGGAAGCTTAAACAAGGTGCTGGCTGCATTCCTGGAGAGCAACATCAATGTAAATTACCAGTATCTGTCCTTTAACCGTCAGTCCGGCAAGCCGGTTATGGTACTCCACACCGATGACTGTGAGTTTGTAGAGAAATGTCTGGCAGCGAAGGGCTTTCAGATGACCGAAGTATAAAATGGAATCAAAAAAATGAGGGATGTGTAAGCGAAAGCCGGACATCCCCATTTTTGATGTTTGCGGGAGAATAGACATGAGATTTGAAAAACTGGAACAGAACATCATCGACATGATCAAAGAGGAGCAGGCGAAGCTTGGTTACCGGAAAGAAAGCATCCGTCTGTATTATCCGCTCAGTTCCCTGGTTCATCTGACCGGAGCAGATCTGGGAGAACAGGAGATGCTGGACTTGCTGTCTGAATTTGGTGAGGAGACAAAGGAGCATCTTGGAGGCGTTGCCGTTACGGCAAAGAAGGAACGTTTCTGCTTTCTGATCCCGGAGGAGGGGGTTGTGTATGTGAAGGAACATACCAGTCCGAATGAATTTATTCATGATCTGGTGGACCTGGTGGGCCGCCACGACTGCACGATGGACGAGATCAAAGCCTTATTTGAGAAACAGCCCTGGCCGGTGACGGTGGAGCCGGTGAACAATGGGGAATTTGACATTCTGATCCGCTTTGGAGAAGGCCCCAACGATCCGTATTATTACTGCTTTAAAGATGAAGGCTGTCATATCATTTATCACCGTTTCCTTCCGGAAGATTACGCGGATTTTGATTTTTAGGAGGTACGGAACTTCTTGTTGATTCTGGAAAACCGTGTTACACTGATATGGTGATTAAATATGCAATTATTTCTATAATTATACATGAGATAATGGGAGGACGAGTATGCCAGTATTTGATTTCAATGACGCGCCGGATAAAAAGAACCCTGCAGAATGCACCTATACCACATTTCAGTCCAGTGAGCCGGAAGCTTCTCCGGAGAAGCCGATTCTGATTCTGGACAACAGCAAGCGAAAATGGCAGCATCATTCCTGTGGAATGTTTACGAATCCGGTCAAGCGCACCACCTTTGAATTTCATGAGGAGGATGGCACGATCAGCGCCGATATTTTAAAGATAGATGCCCGTTTTGTCAGCCTCTTAAAGTGGCTGGGAGAAAACCACATCAGTGTACGCCTGTCGGGCGAAAACCGCCCGGAGGGTTATGCGGTCTACAAAATCCGCGAGACGGCTTTTGGCGGCGGAACCAAACTGTCCGCGGAGGACGGATTTTTACAGTTTATGATCGAGCGCCTGTTTGCAAGCGATGCGCCGGGCGAGGAGGAAGCCGATGAAAGCCTGGAGGAGGCCGGAGATGACATGAAGCTCACCAGCCTGCAGAGCATCACGGATTTTATGAACTGCGCGGGAAGAACCTTACCGGACAACATCCGCCTTTGGGCCAGAAGAAACCTGGCGGTAGCGCGTTCCCATGAGGTATCTCCGGAGGAGCGCCGTCATGCCCAGCGTGCTCTTTCCATCATGATGAATGTGCAGTGGAAGAGCAATTATTTTGAGTCCATTGACCCGAACGAGGCCCGCCGGATTCTGGATGAGGAACTTTACGGCATGGAACGGGTAAAACAGCGTATCATTGAGACCATCATCCAGATCAACCGGACTCATACGCTTCCGGCGTATGGCCTTTTGTTAGTGGGCCCGGCGGGAACCGGTAAATCCCAGATTGCCTATGCGGTGGCGCGGATCCTGAAACTGCCGTGGACGACGCTGGATATGAGCTCTATCAACGATCCGGAACAGCTTACGGGAAGCTCCCGTATCTATGCCAACGCAAAGCCTGGCATCATCATGGATGCCTTTTCCATGGCGGGAGAGTCCAATCTGGTATTTATCATCAATGAGCTGGATAAAGCTGCTTCCGGCAAGGGCAACGGCAGTCCGGCCGATGTACTCTTAACCCTTTTGGATAACCTGGGCTTTACCGATAACTACATGGAATGTATGATTCCCACTGTGGGCGTGTACCCAATCGCGACGGCCAACGATAAATCCCAGATCAGCGCGCCACTCATGTCACGTTTTGCGGTGATCGATATTCCGGACTACACGGCAGAAGAGAAGAAAATTATCTTCTCCCGGTTTGCGCTTCCGAAGGTCTTAAAGCGCATGGGACTGAAAGACGGTGAGTGTGTGGTAGCGCCGGACGGACTGGATGCCGTGGTGGAATTTTTCGCGGGAACCAGTGGAATCCGAGACCTGGAGCAGGCAGCAGAGCACATCGCGGCCAACGCGCTGTACCAGATTGAGGTGGATCACGTATCGGAAGTAGTCTTTAACCGGAAGATGGTTATGGAACTGCTCGGATAGCCGTGGCAGGAACGGCATCTTTATGCCTACGCCTCAACTCCGAATATGCTGGAAGCCATGAAACAGAAGCTTGGCAGTCAGTCTCTTTTGCATGCATTTGAACAGGGAAGACAGCTTTTAGTGTATCAGTGTCATCTGGTAAAACGGGATATGATGCTGGTTGATAAAGTGAGCATCTATCTCTTTGAAAACAGCCAGACAGGGCATGTGGAGGCCCAGATGTTCCTGGAAGATATCGCCCAGGAATATCTTGACAGCATTACCAACGATATTCTGTATCAGAAGGACTATATGCTCCTCAGCGTGATCAGCCTGGACCGGAAGATCGCCAATTTACGCTGCTGCCGGATGAAGGGACTTTCCCTGGAAGAACGGAAAAATTATCCCTATGAAGAAATTACGGAGCTGTTTGTCAGCCGGCATATTCATCCGAATGACCAGGAACGTTTCCTTTCCTGTACAGATCTGGATTTCTTAAGAAAAACCATGGAAAAACAGGGACAGTTTTCTTTTACGGTGCGCAGTATCAAAAATATGACAGAACGCTATACCTGCTACTGGCTTGACCGCTCCGAAAATATGCTTTTGCTTGTGGCGGATGATATGACGCAGGAACTGGAGACAGACGTTCTGACGGGAATCCCAAACCGCGCGGGATTTTTCCGGCATGCGGAAAAAATCCTGCATCAGAAAACTGGAGATTCCTATGCAATCCTGTTTTTCAATATTCAGCGCTTTAAAGCAATCAACGATCTGTTTGGCTACGATACCGGAGATAGGATTTTAAAGAAGATCGTGGAACTGATCCAGAAAAGCTTCTTAAATCCGCTGATTACAGCGCGCATGGAAGCGGACCGCTTTGCTGCGCTGGTCAATGTGAAATACCTGAATCTGGAACAGCTGACGGAGCTTTTGCATTATTCTTACCGCGATGGCAACACTCAGATTGAACTCCATGAAAGATGTGGTATTTATTATATTCCGGAGCAGTGTGATTTAAGCGTATCCGATATGTGTGATTGCGCCAAGCTGGCCAAGAACTATATTTCCAACCAGTATGTGAGACCGTATGCCGTTTATAACGAAAAAATGAAGCTGGAATACGAAGGAAACAGTCGGGTCATGATCAATCTGGAGCAGGCCATCGAAAAGCAGGAGTTCTGTGTGTATTACCAGCCGGTCTATGACGCGAAAACAGAAGAAATTGTGGCGGCTGAGGCGCTGGTACGCTGGATTCCAGACAACCAGAAGCCGGTGCTGCCTGGCCGTTTCATTCCGGTGCTGGAGGACAGCGGACATATTACCAAGCTGGATGCCTTTGTCAATCAGACTGTTCAGGAGGCAATTGCAAGACGTTATCGTGAGGGCCGGAAGGTAGTCCCGGTGGCTGTGAATCTATCCCGTATGGACCTGATGGATGATCATTTTATGAAACGAATCTGGGATAATCTCGCAGAGAAGAAAATTCCGATCAATATGTTCCATTATGAATTGACAGAATCCGCGTACGCAGACATTTCGGATAACGGAGTCCGTTTCCTGACAAACCTGCAGAAGGAAGGCGCAAAGATTCTGATTGATGATTTTGGCAGTGGAATTTCTTCCTTCAGCACAGTGCGGGACTATGAATTTGATATCATCAAACTGGATATGGGGTTTGTACAGCGGATTGGAACCAGCAAAAAGACAGACCATATTCTCATGTCCCTGATTGAGCTGGCCCACCGGCTTGATATGAAAGTCATTGCGGAGGGCGTAGAGACCAAAGAGCAGGCGGCATTTCTGAAAGAACACGGTTGCGACTTTTTCCAGGGCTTTTATTACGCAAAGCCAATGCCGTTAAAGGAATTTGAGACCCTGCTGGACCAGTAAGCGGAACCTGGTGAACACATATACTGGCATGAAAAAAAGTCGCCGAGCAGTACACGAAGTACATTAAGTCAAGGCGACTTTTATAGTCCCCAAATCCATATTTTTCATCCATTTTTCCACGATAACATAATATCCTGAAAACACGAAAGGGTCTGTCGCACTATCAAATATTTTTTGCTGGGCGGCAGCCCTGCTTTATGCCCAAATGGGGGCGAAATCGGTTGTGATTTCGCCCCCATCC
>NZ_JBBMFJ010000010.1:0-95365 GCF_040096075.1 Ventrimonas faecis | reverse complement strand
AAATCGGTCTGCAGGCGCGTAGGTAATGGAAGCCACTACCTTTTTTGTGCCTGAGACCGATTGTTTCCGATACTATTAATGAAAGTAATTCTGCTTTCCCTCTACATAGAAGTACTTCCTGTGCATCCCGATGCACAGCAGCAGTGTCACAAATTCTGCCACCGGAATGGCCAGCCACGCTCCATTGACGCCGAAGAATTGAGGCAGCACCAGCAGTGAGATCACGGTGAAGAGCAGGGTGCGGCAAAAGGAGATGATGGCGGATACTTTTCCGTTGGACAGGGCGGTGAAAAAGCCGGAGGAGGCAATGTTAAAACCGCTGAATAAAAAGTTATAGGCAAAGATTCCAAATCCGGTCACGGCCAGTGCGTAGGTTCCCGGATCATCCGTGAAGATGGTTACAATGCTGGTAGAAAGGTAGACCGCAGCAAAGGCTATGATCACAGAGGAGATGCTGACGAACAGGAAGGAAATCCGGTAAATGCTTTTCAGCTCTTTGCGGTTTCTGGCACCGTACTGGTATCCCGCAATCGGGCTGATGCCAATGGAAAAGCCCAGATAAAAGGCATTGAACAGAAACTGTCCGTACAGCAGGATTGTGATGGCGGCTACTCCGTTTGGTCCGGCCAGGCGCATCAGGATGATGTTGAACAAAAAGGTGATTACGGCGTTGGAAAGCTGGTTGACCATCTCGGAGGAACCGTTGTAGCAGGCCTGGATCAGTTCTTTTGTGTGCATGGTGAAGCGGGTTAAATGAAGCGTATGCTTCTGGTTCAGGAAAAAGACTAGTCCGGCCAGGGCCGGGACCATCTGTCCCAGTCCGGTAGCCAGGGCGGCTCCGGCAATGCCAAGGTTGCAATACACGATCAGCGCATAGTCCATCCCCGCGTTGATGACACCGGCAATCATGGTGAGAAACAGCCCAAGGTGCGGGGCTCCGGCGGTTACCAGGTAGGACTGGAACAGGGTCTGGAGCATGCAGGCCGGGGCGAAGGTCATGAGGACGGTAAGGTAGGTGCGGCAGTCTGCTAACAGCAGATCGTTGGCACCGAGCGCGCGGCTGATGAAATCCGGGAACAGATGGGCCAGGATGGACGTCAGCAGGCTTAACAGAAATCCGGCCAGAGTAAACAGAGAGAGACATTCTTTGGCCAGCTGCTGTTTGCCCTCGCCCAGATACCGGCTGATGACTGCGTTGCCGCCAGTGGCCAGCATGGTGCCTATGGCAATGACCACGCTGGCTACCGGGTAGACGATGTTTAAGGAAGACAGGGCATTGCTGCCAATAAAACGGGAGATGAAGATGCCGTCCACAATGGTGTAGAGGGACATGAACATCATCATAATAATAGAAGGAAATGCGAATTTCAGCAGACTCCATGGGGAGAAATGCTGACTGATGGATGTACTCATAATCAAAAACTCCTTATAAAAATGGAAAATAACTTGAAAAATTTTATGACCTTTGAGAGAATAAACCATAGGGTTACCCGATAGTCAAGAAGTTTGGATATATTTTTTACAATAATGGAGAGTCCGTTACTGTTTGCACAATGTAATAGCAGCGAGAGTTCGTAAAAAGTCAGGACAGAGCGAAGGGGGAACGCATATGGACCGTAATTTGTATATGACCACAGGAGAATTTGCCGCGCTGATGGGCGTCTCCAAACACACCTTATTTCATTACGATGACATTGGCCTGTTTTCCCCGGAATATGTGGCGGAGAATGGCTACCGCATGTATTCCCTCTATCAGCTGGAGACACTGGAAACCATTCTGATGCTCCGGGATCTGGGCATGCCGCTGAAGGAAATCCGGCAGTTTCTGCAGGTGCGCAGTCCCAAAGAACTGCTTCGGATCTTTACAGAACGGGAACAGCAGATTGAGCAGGAACTTACCCGGTTAAAAACGATGCGGGGGTGGATCCGGCAGCGGCGGAAAAAGATCAGCATGGTCATGCAGCAGGATTTTTCGGAAATCGGGATCCATCATTTTCCGGAGCGGTATTATCTGATCCGCCAGATTGACGGAACATCGGAGAAGGATTATATGGAAAAAACCAACCGGCTGATTCTGGATTTTAAACATGCGGAACAGCGCAATGATTATGAGGTGGCATATCTGCAGTACGGAAAAAATCTGTCCAGGCAGATTTACAATGCCTATGACAATGTCCTTCTTCTTCTGGAGCAGAAACCACAGCACATGGAATACCGGATCATGCCGGAGGGCGATTACCTGACGGGATTTCATGTGGGACACTGGAAGAACATCGGGGAAGCCTATGAGCGCATGGAAGATTACCGGAAGAAACATGAGATCCAGACAGATACGGTGTATCTGGAGCGCGATATGGTGGATCAGCTTGCGGTGACAAGTGCGGAAGAGTATGTGACGGAAATCGCGGTCCGCATTATGTCATAACACAATCTAAAGCCTTTATTTATCAGGCTGGAGCGACTTTTCAATTTCGTAGCGATATGTGCTATATTTTATCATGTGGCAGTTGATTTGATTTCTTTGGTGCTTTTTATTATATTCCGCATCTTAGATTTGGAAATGAATTCGATATCGGTATGAAAGCCAAAATGGGCATGGCTGAACTGTTACGATCGACCAGGCAATTTCTGGTTAAGGGCTTGACAGAGTGAATGCTTTTGATATATGATTATATCCTAAATAAAAGGGAGTAACCTACACTTGGTGATCTGTGTTTGTGGTGTCGTCAGTACGATGGAAACATCCGGTGCCACAAGAAAATGGTGAGACTTTTATTGCATGTTTTATGCAATAAAGGTTTCTTTTTTTTCATTATCGAAGAAATTCTTCATTGCATAAGAGATACAATTGGTAAGTATTTAGAAAAAGGAGGAAGAAGATAATGAAAAAAATATACCAACAGACGGTAGAAGAAGTTTTGGATCGTGTAAAAAGCAGAGAATCAGGTCTTACAGATGAAGAAGTAAAAAGGTCCAGGGAAGCCTGTGGCTGGAATGAGCTGACTGAAGGAAAAAAGAAAAGCATCCTGCAGATTTTTGGTGAACAATATAAGGATTTCCTGGTACTGATCCTGATCGCATCGGCAGTTATATCCGGCATACTCGGAGATGTGGAGAGTGCAGCAGTGATCATGATCGTGATCACCATGAATGCAGTTTTGGGAACTGTGCAGACGGTAAAAGCGGAACAGTCCCTGCAGAGCCTGAAAAAGCTTTCTGGTCCTCAGGCAAAGGTATTGCGCGATGGTGCAGTTGTCCTGCTTCCTGCAAGAGAACTGGTTGTTGGTGATGTGATCCTCTTAGAGGCAGGCGATATGATCCTGGCAGATGGAAGACTGATCGAAAATGCAAGCCTGAAGGTGGATGAGAGTGCTCTTACCGGGGAAAGCCTTGCTGTTGAGAAAAGCATAGATCCAATTTTAGAGGAAGCAGCGCTGGGAGATCGTTCTAATATGATGTTCTCTGGCAGTTTTGTGACATATGGACGCGGCAGAGTGGTTGTAACAGACATCGGAATGCAGACTGAGGTTGGAAAGATTGCGGGACTTTTAAAAACGACTTCAGAAAAGCAGACGCCACTTCAGGTGAGTCTGGAAGAATTCGGAAAGAAGCTGTCGATTTTGATCCTGGTCTTCTGTGGTATTTTGTTTGCGGTCAATGTGTTTCGTGGTGAGAAGATCAGCAGTGCATTTATGTTTGCGGTAGCCCTTGCGGTTGCAGCGATTCCAGAAGCATTAAGCTCGATCGTTACCATTGTTCTTTCCTTTGGGACACAGAAGATGGCAAAAGAGCATGCGATCATCCGGAAACTTCAGGCTGTGGAAGGTCTTGGAAGTGTTTCGGTTATTTGCTCGGATAAAACAGGAACATTGACGCAGAATAAAATGACAGTAGAAGATTATTATATCGATGGGAAACGGATTGCGGCAGCTGCAGTTGATATCTCAGATCCGGCCCAAAGCTGTCTCTTATATGATAGTATTTTGTGCAATGATTCTACCAATGAAAATGGGATGGAGATCGGAGATCCGACGGAAATGGCACTGATCAATCTGGGAAAGCGATATGGGGTCGAGGCTGCAGAGGTAAGAAGGCTTTCCCCTAGAAAAGGAGAAATCCCATTTGACAGCGACCGGAAAATGATGTCAACACTTCACCGGATCGATGGCGAGAATCGAATGATCGTAAAAGGTGCGATCGACTGTCTGATGACACGGACAGAATGGATCTGGACCAGTGCCGGAGTTCGGGAGCTAACGGAGAAGGACAAGGAGATCATCCGACAGCAGAATCAGGATTTTTCAATGGAAGGACTCCGGGTACTGGCGTTTGCTTACCGGGATATTCCGGATAAGCATATATTAACGGCAGAGGATGAGAACCATCTTGTATTCCTTGGACTGATTGCGATGATGGATCCGCCGAGAGAAGAATCAAAGGCGGCAGTTGCAGAATGTATAAAGGCAGGAATCCGGCCGGTTATGATTACAGGAGATCATAAAATCATGGCAGCTGCGATAGCGAAGCGAATCGGTATTCTCCATGATCTGTCGGAAGCCTGTGAGGGTGCTGATATTGAAAAGATGAGTGATGATCAGCTGAAGGAATTTGTTCCCCACATTTCCGTATATGCGAGAGTCTCACCGGAGCATAAGATCCGTATTGTCCGTGCATGGCAGCAGAGAGGGAAAATTGTGGCAATGACCGGGGATGGAGTGAATGATGCTCCAGCATTAAAGCAGGCAGACATAGGTGTTGCAATGGGAGTGACCGGAACCGAGGTTGCCAAGGATGCCGCAGCTATGGTGCTCACAGATGATAACTTTGCAACGATTGTAAAAGCAGTGGAAAATGGACGAAATCTATATCAGAACATTAAGAATGCGATCCAGTTTCTTTTATCTGGAAATTTTGGAGCAATTCTTACGGTTCTTTGTGCATCGGTTTTTGGGCTTCCGCTCCCGTTTGCACCGGTACATCTGCTGTTTATTAATCTTTTGACGGACAGTCTTCCGGCCATTGCGCTGGGAATGGAACCACATCATGGGGAAGTGATGAAAGAAAAACCAAGATCTGCTGACGAGTCAATACTGACCAGAAATTTTCTTAGCAAGATCGGTTTGGAAGGTCTGGTGATTGGCACAATGACGATGATCGGATTTATGACGGGATATCACCAGGACGGTGCGCTGCTTGGAAGCACATATGCATTTGGAACGCTTTGCCTGGCACGCCTGTTCCATGGATTCAACTGCAAATCAGATCATCCAGTGATCTTGACAAAGCAGTTTTTGAACAATCCATGGCTTCTGAGCGCATTTGTACTTGGGGCAGCATTCATTACGGCAGTACTGACGCTTCCGGGACTTCATCATGTGTTTAAAGTGGAGACTCTGGATCTTGTACAGCTTGGTTTTGTATATCTGTATGCATTTGCCAGTATGCTGGTCATCCAATTACTGAAATGGATCCGTATAAAGTTGAGAAAAGGTGGGAAAAATAGTGGATTTTAGCAACATGTCTATGAAAAAACTTCGGGAACTGATCGTGTTTACAGCACTTCTTGTTGTGGCTCTGTGGAAGTTTGATGTTGTGCTCGATGTGATCAGAACGATATGGAACATCGTATTTCCGTTTGCGCTTGGCGGGGCGATTGCATTTGTGATCAATGTGCCTATGAGCTTTCTGGAGAAGAAGCTGTTTGATAAGAGCAAAAAAGGCAATAAGACAGGCAGAAAACTGGCAAGACCGGTCAGTCTCATTCTTACTGTGGTGTTATTGTTTGGTGTGATCGCCTTAGTGATGCTTGGCGTGGTTCCACAGCTGACACGTACCATGGGAAGCCTGATGCTGAGTATCGCTGATTTTATTCCGGAGCTGCAGAACTGGGTCCGGGAATTTTCTCATAATAATCAGGAGATGATGCAGCTGGTAAACCAGCTGCAGTTTGATCCTGACCAGGCGATCAAGTGGGGAATCGGTATTCTGGGAAATGGCGCAGGAAATATGATGAACACGACCGTATCTGCAGTGGGATCGATTGTGAATGGATTAACAACCTTTTTTATCGCCTTTTCGTTTGCCTGCTATATCCTTTTTGAGAAAGAGAAATTACAGCAGCAGATGAAAAAAGTAGTTTTTGCATTTGTTCCGGGACAAAAAGCAGATGCTTTTTTGAAGATCTGTT
This sequence comes from Ventrimonas faecis, assembly GCF_040096075.1. Taxonomy (NCBI): domain Bacteria; kingdom Bacillati; phylum Bacillota; class Clostridia; order Lachnospirales; family Lachnospiraceae; genus Ventrimonas; species Ventrimonas faecis. The sequence continues at coordinate 89,178 of NZ_JBBMFJ010000010.1, read as the reverse complement.
CCCTAACCTACCGGACATTTGCAAGCTTTCTTACCGGGCAGTGCCTGGAAGCAGTGATACTTGGAAGCATGTTTGTCGTCACATTAAGTCTCTTACGCATGCCATATGCGCTTTTGATCGGAGTGCTGATTGCATTTACTGCTTTAGTTCCGATCTTCGGAGCTTTCATCGGATGTGGGATGGGCTGTTTTTTGATCTTTATGGTAAGCCCAAGGCAGGCAATTTTATTTATCGTTGTATTTTTACTTTTGCAGCAGATCGAGGGTAATCTGATCTATCCACATGTGGTTGGAGGCTCCGTAGGTCTTCCGTCCATCTGGGTGCTTGCAGCGGTAACCATTGGTGGAAATCTGATGGGGATCGTAGGAATGCTTGTATTTATCCCCATGGTATCTGTATTTTATACGATATTCCGGGAAGTTGTATATCTGCGTTTGAAAAAGCGACAGTTGGTTTGATTTCTTTGGTGCTTTTTATTATATTCCGCATCTTAGATTTGGAAATGAATTCGATATCGGCAAAACTGGACTGGTTAAAAACTATAAAACTGGATATTTTAAACATTCCAGATAACCGCTATAATCTCCAACAAGATAACCAATGCGGTCCGGAACGCATATTAAAACGTTTACGCAAAGGAGATTACTGGAATGAATACAGAGAGATACGAATTAAATAAACAGCTGGCACAGATGTTAAAGGGCGGCGTCATCATGGATGTTACCACCCCGGAGCAGGCAAGAATCGCGGAAGAAGCAGGCGCCTGCGCAGTTATGGCGCTGGAGCGCATCCCGGCGGACATCCGCGTGGCAGGCGGCGTTTCCCGCATGAGCGACCCGAAGATGATCAAGGGCATTCAGGAGGCTGTATCCATTCCGGTCATGGCAAAATGCCGCATCGGCCATTTTGTGGAGGCTCAGATTCTCGAGGCCATTGAAATCGATTACATCGATGAGAGCGAAGTGCTTTCCCCGGCGGATGATGTGTTCCATATCGACAAGCGCAAATTCAATGTTCCGTTTGTATGTGGCGCGAAGGACTTAGGTGAGGCACTTCGCCGCATTAACGAGGGCGCTTCCATGATCCGCACCAAGGGCGAGCCGGGAACCGGCGATGTAGTGCAGGCCGTACGCCATATGCGCATGATGAATCAGGAGATTGCCAAGATCACCTCCATGCGCGAGGATGAGCTGTTTGAGGAGGCAAAGGTTCTCCGGGTTCCGTACGATCTGGTTCAGTACGTGCATGACAACGGACGTCTCCCGGTGGTAAACTTCGCGGCAGGCGGTGTGGCTACCCCGGCTGACGCAGCCCTGATGATGCAGCTTGGCGCAGAGGGCGTGTTTGTAGGCTCCGGCATCTTCAAATCCGGTGATCCGAAGAAGCGCGCGGCAGCCATTGTAAAGGCAGTCACCAACTTCAATGACCACAAGATGTTAGCAGAGCTTTCGGAGGATCTGGGCGAGGCCATGGTCGGTATCAACGAGCAGGAGATTGCGCTTCTGATGGCAGAAAGGGGCAAATAAGATGAAGATTGCAGTCCTTGCAGTCCAGGGCGCCTTCATCGAACACGAGAAAAAGCTGGAGGCCCTGGGAGCAGAATGTTTTGAGCTTCGTCAGAAGAAGGACCTGGACACAGAGTTTGATGGCCTGGTGCTTCCGGGCGGCGAGAGCACGGTTCAGGGAAAGCTTCTGCGGGAGCTGGATATGTTTGATGCTTTAAAAGAAAGGATTGAGAGCGGCATGCCGGTTCTTGGAACCTGTGCCGGACTCATTTTACTGGCTGACCAGCTCACCAACGACGGACATGTGTATTTTGGAACCCTTCCGGTTTCCGTGCGCCGCAATGCCTACGGAAGACAGCTGGGCAGCTTCCGCACAGTACAGGAATTTGCCGGAATCGGGGAAGTTCCCATGACGTTCATCCGCGCTCCTTATATAGAAGAAGCGAAGGCGGGAACCCAGGTGCTGGCCGAGGTGGACGGGCACATTGTGGCTGTGCGCAGCAAAAACCAGTTTGGCATGTCCTTTCATCCGGAGCTGGATGCGGACAACCGGATCCATGAGCTGTTTTTAAAAACCGTGGAAGCATAGAAGGATTGGACAAGCAGAAAAGGAGCCGTCGCAAAATTGGTAAATTTTGCGACGGCTCCTTTTCGTATGAAGGGATATTAAGATTTATTCTGCAACGGGTTCAGCCGTACAGATTTTTTTGAGCGGCGCCTCGATCAGGGAACGCCACAGGCGGACCAGCTGGCCAACGCAGAGGGCGTTGATGAGGGTGCCTTCACGCACACCGTTGAGCTTGTGGAACGCGATGAGGGCAACTACCATAGCCATGATGGTCAGGGTGCTGTCGAATGCGACCTTGACGTTGCCGAAGCGGATGCCGGTCTTTTTCGAAAGTTCGCGTACGAACGCCTCAGCCGGAAGCATGATTACATCGGCAATAACCTCGAAACTGATGCCGAGTGCCATGATAACGCAGCCAATGACCAGGTAAACAAAGGATGGACCCCACGGACCGCCGAAGCGGGTCGGGATAAAGCCCATGGCTTTGTCAATGCAGAAGCTGAAGAAGAACGTAACCGGAATCTGCAGCGCCTGCTGAATGGTGAACTTCTTACGAAGGATTGCTTCCAGGACCAGAAACGTCATATTGAACAAAAACGTGTAGGTTCCCATGGAAATGCTGGTGATCAGGCTCAGAACGAACGGAAGACCGGATACCGGTGAAGTACCCAGGCCCGCGCGTGTGATGAAGGCGATGCCGGTGGCGCTTAAGATGACCCCGGTTAAAAACAGGGCATAGCGCCGGATGTAAGTTTGAATAGACATAAATGTAAACCTCCCGGCCTTTATTTTAATCGCAAACAAACTTTTTTTCAAGGCAAATAAATAATTTTTTGGCAAAATTATTGTTTGAGTTCATGTAGAAACTGGATCAGCTCGGCGGAGCAGTTCTTTTTGATGATGATCATGCCCTGATTGGCCGCCGTCATGAGATAAAAATGGGTTCTGGTTTCCACCAGATGGGCAATGCTGCTGTAAGGAACATCAACGGACTGATGGTTGCTGGTCTCCTGAAGGTGATCTTCATAGAAACGCATGACGGAATGCCGTTCCTGCAGCTGGGGATTCGCGTTGTAAACCCTGCGGCACTGGCGCTTGGAAACGTACACAAGTACGAGCGGAATGGCAAATACCACAAGCAGATAGGTAAATGCCGGGGTACCGGGATCCGTGAAGACCCGCAGGAAACCGGAAAAGATCATGAGAATGTAGCATACAGCCAGAATCTTTGGGCGGTATTTGCTGATCCGGAGCGGGACAATCATGTTGAAACGCGTAAATTCTTCCAGGTTGTAATCGGTAAATGTCTGGTACAAAAATTTCATAAGTCAAAGCCTCCTAACAGATTGATTATAGCGAAAATTCCTAAAAATTACAATCTGCATTGTGTATTTTACACAACTTTTTGACTGTGGATACTACAGAAAAAGAATGTGAACTTTAGATAATTAAGAAAAATGCAAAAAAAATAGTTAAGATGGTGTGCAAAATAGAGAAAGTGGCAGGATAAACTTGACTTTTGTAAATCACCATGCTATTATACGTGACAAGACAAAGGGGTCTACATCAGATAAGGAGATGTAGGCCCTTTGTCTTTTCCCTCACAACAAAAAAGATAAATAAGACCCCAAATGCAACCTCAAAACCCTTGCATCGAAAGAAAGGAGATGGACATGATGAAAAAACTGATCGGACTGATTCCTTTGTATGACGATGACAAGGACAGTTACTGGATGCTTCCCGGATACATGAAGGTTCTGGAAGCCTGCGGAGCCCTTCCCATTATGCTTCCGTTAACAATGGACCACGAGGAACTGGATGACTGTTTTCAACTTTGTGACGGCATCCTAATGACCGGCGGCCACGATGTGGATCCTGTCATGTATGGCGAAGCACCAAAGAAAACCAGCGGAATCCCGTGCAGCAGCCGTGACCAGATGGAGGCCTACCTGTTTGAGAAAGCTTTAAAGGAAGACAAACCGGTATTTGGCATCTGTCGGGGCGTGCAGCTTATGAATGTGTTGCTTGGCGGAACTCTGTATCAGGATCTTCCCACAGAACATCCGTCGGAGACGGAGCATCACATGACAGCTCCCTATGACAGGCCGGTACATAAGGTTACGGTAAAGGAAGGAACACTTCTTGCGGACATCATCGGAGCCGGAGAGCATGGGGTGAACAGCTATCATCACCAGGCGGTGAAAGACCTGGCACCGAAGGCGGAAGCCATGGCGTATTCGGAGGACGGTCTGGTGGAAGCTATTTCGGTACCGGACAAAACTTTTATTGCAGGTGTACAGTGGCATCCGGAATTTGCTTTTGAAGAAGATCTGGAATGCAAAGCAATTGTTCAGGCGTTTGTGGATGCCTGCAAATGCAGATAGAATTTAAAGAAAAGAAAAATCAGATCCGAAACCGGCGAAGAAGGCCGTTTGGATAGATGCGCGGCGGCAGATCGTGAAACAGCGAAAAGCAGCAGCGGGAAAAAGAGAGGAGAATTATTATGAAAAAGAAAGCATTGGTTATGGTAATGGCAGCAGCAATGGCAGCAGCAATGACCGCATGTGGCGGTTCCAAGAGCGCAACCGCAGACACCACCGCGGCAGCAGCAGACACCACGGCAGCAGAGACTGCGGCAGAATCTAAGGCAGATGAGACCACCGCAGCAGCAGACACCTCTGATAAGACCTGGGTCATCGCAACCGATACTGCTTTTAAACCTTTCGAGTATACCGATGACAGCGGCAACTTCGTAGGCATCGATATGGAGATCCTCAAGGCGATCGCTGAGGATCAGGGCTTTAAGTACGATGTACAGGTACTTGGCTGGGACGCATCCATCGCAGCATGCCAGGCTGGTCAGGCAGATGGTATGATCGCAGGCGCCTCCATCACCGATGAGCGTAAGAATTCCGGCTGGATCTTCTCCGACGGCTACTACGATGCAAACCAGAGCATGGCAGTTGCAGAGAACTCTGATATTACCGGTTTTGATGATTTAAAGGGCAAGAAAGTAGCAGTAAAGACCGCATCCATGAGCGCAGATTACGCAGAAAGCATCAAGGATCAGTACGGATTTGAAATCACCTACTTTGAGGATTCACCGACTATGTATCAGGCAGTTGTAGGCGGCCAGGTAGCAGCATGTTTCGATGATACCCCGATCATGGCAAGCAACATCAAAGATACCGGCATCGCTATGAAACTGGTAGATGGCACCGGCAACGACCCGGCTGAGTATGGTTTCGCAATTTTCGATGACAGCAAGCAGGAGCTGGTTGACATGTTCAACGCTGGCCTGAAAGACATCAAGGACAACGGCACCTACGACGAGATCATCGCAAAGTACTTAGGCGAGTAATTCAGTTCAGAAATTCAGGCAGGCCCGCATTACGCGGGCCTTGCCGACTGTAACAAGTAAAACAAGAAAAGAAAAGGGTGAGGCATTATGATTAAGATTATCACCACCTACGGACAGCTGCTTCTGATTGCAATGGGACGGACCCTGCTGCTTGCTTTCTTAGGTTTGATATTCGCGTGTATCCTGGGAATGATCTTCGGACTTCTCAGTGTAGTTAAGAACAAGGCATGCAACATCATTGCACAGATCTTCGTATTCGTAATACGTGGTGTGCCGATGATCGTGCTGGCGTTCTATGTATTCTTTGGTATTCCGTATTTGCTCAATACCATTCTGGGAATCGGAAACGGCTTTACGTTGTCAGCACTTCAGGCCGGCGTCATCTGCCTTGCCTTAAACTGCGGCGCTTACATGGCTGAGATCATCCGTGCCGGTATCCAGTCCGTGGATATCGGTCAGATGGAGGCCGGAAGATCCCTGGGTCTTCCATACTGGAAAACCATGAGAAAGATCATTCTTCCCCAGGCAATCCGCACCATGATCCCGAGCATCATCAACCAGTTCATCATTACCGTAAAGGATACGTCCATTCTGTCCGTTATCGGTTTCCCAGAGCTGGTTCTGGCTGCGAAAAATGTACAGGCAGGCACCTTCAAATCCTTTGAAACCTGGACTATTGTCGGCGCCATGTATCTGATCGTCATTACGATCCTGTCTTATCTTGCGAAAATCGTAGAGAGGAGGGTGAACCGTGGAGTCAAACGATAAAGCTGTAAAAATCAAAGTCGAAAAACTTCGCAAATGCTTCGGCGATCTGGAGGTTCTGCGGGATATTTCCACAGAGATCCATGAGGGCGAAGTTGTTGTTATTCTGGGACCGTCTGGTTCCGGTAAATCCACCTTCCTGCGCTGCTTAAACAAGCTTGAGACAGCTACCGCCGGAAGCATTGTGGTAGATGGTGTCGATATTTCGGACAAAAAGGTAAACATGAACAAGGTGCGGGAGAACATCGGCATGGTGTTCCAGCACTTCAATCTGTTCAATAACATGGATGTAATCCATAATCTCATGCTGGCTCCGACGGAGCTGAAAAAAGCCGATAAAAAAGAAGCAAAAGAGCGGGCCATGGCCATGTTAAAACGAGTCGGTCTGGAAGAGAAAGCGGATGCTTATCCGGCACAGCTTTCCGGCGGACAGAAGCAGCGTGTAGCGATTGCCCGGGCTCTCTGCATGAAACCGGACATTATGCTGTTCGATGAGCCGACCTCCGCTCTGGATCCGGAGATGGTTGGTGAGGTACTGGCGGTTATGAAGCAGCTGGCTGCCGATGGCATGACCATGGTCATCGTTACCCATGAGATCGGTTTTGCCCGAGAGGTAGCAGACCGTGTCATCTTCATGGACGGCGGTTACATTGTGGAGGAAGGAACTCCGCAGGAAGTCATTTTAAATCCGAAAGAGGCACGTACCATCAGCTTCCTGAATAAGGTACTTTAAACGGAGGTGCAGACATGGAAAAATATGTGATCACCATCTCCAGACAGTATGGCTCCTTCGGACGCCTGGTGGCGAAAGAACTTTCCGAGCAACTCCATATTGAGTTTATGGACCGTGACATTGTCGAGGAGACTGCAAAGCGGATGAATACCTCCGTCAAGCAGATCAGTCGGGATGAGGAAGTTACCCGTTCTAAGTTCTCTTATCTCAGTTATCCGTTTGGACTGGGAACACCGGATGTGAGCGATGAAATCTTTCTGGTGCAGCAGAGTATCATTCAGGATTTCGCCAGCAAGGGTTCCTGCATCATTGTGGGACGCTGCGGCGCTTACTGCCTGAGAAACGAGCCGAGACTTCTGCGGGTTTACATTTACGCGCCTTATGAAGTGCGCTTAAAGAACTGCGTGGAATATTTCGGAATGAGCGGAAAAGAAGCCGTGCGGGCTGTAAACGAGGCCGATAAAGCACGGGAACATTATCATAAAAAATATATCCCTGGATATCAGAACGATACTTTAAACAGCGATTTGTGCATCAACAGCGCGTATTACAGTATCGAGGAGGCAGCTGAGCTGATCAGGCAGGCAGCGCGGATGAAGTTTGGGGAGATTTGAAAATACGTAACAATGAACATGTAATTTTTCAGACAGCCAGGGGCTTTGGTTCCCTGGCTGTTTGTGCTTTATTTTTATAAAAATATATGAGATAATAAAAAGCAAACAAAACTATAAAGCAACGGGAGAAACATGTATGAAAGAACAAAAACTTCCGGTAGGAATGGACGGGTTTGAAAAAATCCGTCGCTTTTTGATGGACTCTATATTTCCGGAAATCAAGCCATTTGCGAGCAGCATATGGGGCAGTATCCGGTCATTTTTCTTTCACTTAAAAATGTTGAGGGATCCAGCTTCGAGCATGCGAAGTACCAGATGATGGAGCTGATAGCAAAGGAAGCAGCGAGGTATTCCGTTCTTAGGAAAAATGAAGCACTGGATGGAAATGCGAAAAAGGCATACGAGGCGCTGACTACATTTTCAAACGGATGCTATCAGATGACAGAGGAAGCCTTGCTTGGTTCTTTGCAAACGCTTTCTGAACTGTTGGCTTTATATTATCATAAGAAGACCATCATTCTCATCGATGAGTACGATGTGCCACTCGATCAGGCATTTCAGCATGGTTATTATAAGGAAATGGTTTCGCTCATCCGGATGATGTTCGGAAAAGCGTTAAAAACTAACGACGCGCTCGCTTTTGCGGTATTGACGGGCTGTCTTTGTGTGTCGAAGGAGAGCATCTTTACGGGCCTTAACAACTTTAAAATTCTGTCCATCACAGATACGCGTTTCGATGAGCAGTTTGGCTTTACGGATACGGAAGTGAAAAAGCTGCTTTCTGATTATCAGCTGGAAGGCTGGTTCCCGGAAGTGAAAGACTGGTACGATGGCTACCGTTTCGGAAAAACGGATGTCTACTGCCCCTGGGATGTCATAAACTTTGTGGATCGCGCGAAGGATGATCCGGAGGCAGAACCGGAAGCCTACTGGATCAATACAAGTGGAAATGATCTTGTGAAGCGCTTTATCGATAAGGCAAATAAAACAACGAAAAATGAAATTGAGCGCCTGACTAATGGTGAAGTGATCGAAAAGGAGCTTCGCCTGGATCTCACCTATGATGAGATCGATCAGAGCATCAAAAATCTCTGGAGTGTCCTCTTTACAACCGGTTATCTGACTCAGGCCGGAAGGAGCTTCAACAGATCAAAGAGCGCCGTTACCAGGAGTATCTTCTAAACGATGACCGGAAGGATATTCAACTCTACGGCATCGCATTTTGCAAAAAAAGATGCTGCGCAATCAGTGAAAAACTGTAAATAAAAATATCTATTAGAGGTGAAAGTTGTATGAATCAGAATGGATGTTACATTGACCTTCACGCCCATCTGGACGGAAGTGTTACCGTAGATATTGCGAAGAAACTGGCGGCACTGCAGAACATTGCGCTGCCGACGGACAATGACGAGGAGCTTCTGGCTCTGCTTTCGGTGCCGGATTCCTGTGAGAGTTTAAATGACTTTTTACAGTGCTTTGACCTGCCTGGACGCCTGATGCAGACGCCGGAGGGATTACAGAATGCAGTAACTCTGGTTCTGGAAAATATGGCGCAGGATGGCGTGATCTATGCGGAACTGCGCTTTGCGCCGCAGTTTCATACCCTGGGCGGCATGACCCAGGAAGAGGCGGTGCAGGCAGCCATTGCAGGCCTTAAAAGTGCTCCGATTCCGGGCAATCTGATCCTGTGCTGCATGCGCGGCGAGGGCAATGAAAAAGCGAATGAGGAGACCCTGGCGCTGGCGAAGAAATATCTGGTGAAGGATCACGGTGTAACTGCCATGGATCTGGCCGGTGCAGAGGCGCTGTTCCCAACTGCAAAATATCTTGGTTTATTTGAACAGGCGAAGGAGCTTGGCATCCCGTACACGGTACATGCCGGAGAGGCAGATGGTCCGGAGAGTGTGCGGGCGGCTATCCAGACCGGAACAAAACGCATTGGACACGGTGTGCGCAGCATGGAGAATGAAGAAGTGGTGAATCTGATCCGCGAAAAGGGCATCACTCTGGAAATGTGTCCCACCAGCAACCGTCAGACCCACGCCATTCCGGATATGAAGCAGTACCCGCTGGTGCGCTTTTTGGAGAGCGGCATCCATGTGACGGTAAATACGGATGATATGGGCATTGAGCGGACCTGCCTCTCAAAGGAGTTTGACTATCTGAAGCGGGAGTTTGGACTGACCGAAGAACAGCAGAAGCAGGTGGTGCTGAACGCAGCAGACGCGGCCTTTGCCAGTGAAGAGACCAAGAAGCAGCTGCGGGCGCAGGTTCTGGCTGCGTATGGGGCATCCTTATGATAAATCGTGAAGATATGCTGGAACTGACCCGGCGCATGACACCGGCCCGCTCCTCCATTGGACGGATTGCCGGTTCTTATTTCGATGAAGAGGGCTATGTGGATGGAACCTTCAATACCAATTTTTTGAAGCTGTCCACGCCGGAGCGCACAAAGAATTTAAACCTGGCCAAGACGGTGCTGTTTGCCACAACCAACGAACAGCTGCGGGAGTACCGCATTCCGGACAGCGCGAGAAAGCCAGGCGGCCTGTGGCAGCTTATGAATGCCATCAAGCGGGATGGCATGAAAAATGACGCGTCTCTGGATCTATTTTATGAAGTATTCGGCGAACATTTTCAGCCGGGATATCCGTATGCGGTTTTTCTGTTTCACGGGCGCTATGATGTGCCGATGAAGGGGACGGATAAGGAATGGCAGGAGGGATCGGAGGAGATTTACGAGTATCTGATTCTGACGGTCAGCCCGCTGACTGGCGAGTACGAACCAGGAGAGCCGGAGTTTGGTTTCCTGTATCCGGCCTTTAAGGAGCGGGGAGCGGCAATGAATTTTGTGAATATTTTTGAGAAGAATCCGGCACGGGTTCACCGGGAACTGGGTGCCTGGATGCTGCAGGGATGAGATAGATGAATGGAATGAATTAGATGAGTGGGATGAGATACAGTGGACCAATGAAGGCAGCGCAGGCGGTGCAGATTCTGGCGTTGGCAGCGGAGGATGATTTTGAGGACGCAAAGAAGAAATACCGGAAACTGATGGGGCAGTTCCACCCGGATGCGGCTGGCGTGGAGAAATCAGAGCAGGTGCAGCAGGAATATGTCAGACGGTCCCAGGAAATCAATGAGGCGTACCGGGTAATCCGGGAAGTCTGGGAAAGCGGTGAATGGGAGCGAGTGCGGAACGTATGTCTGGAAATGGCGGAAGAGCCGATATCCGGGCGAAGCGGATTGAGTGCTTCTGAAATGTGGAGCAGTGGGCAAAGCCGCAGCAAACGTGCAGCAAAAAGCCCATCCTGGTGTCCATATCAGAATGGCAAAGAGAATGAAACTGCCTTTTGTGAGCGTAACATCTACTGTCATTACAGCATGAAGACAGAATCAGAGACGCCCCTCTATTATAAAGCTGCCCGGGGCCGGTATTACTGGAACCCGGAGGAGGAAGCATTTTCTCTCTTTCTCACCAGTCTTCACCACGCCTCGAAGGAACTGCTGGAGCAGGCGGAGGAACAGTGGATGGCGTCTGGCGGTCATGACAGAGTTGGAACAAATCTCCGAAGCCGCCGGGAGCGACAGGAGGGCGGTGGACTCAGCTCCGAGGAGCGCTTTGCCCGCCAGGCCAGACTGGTTCAGCTTTTGGCCGGTCAGTTTCTGCATCCGGTGAAGACCCTGCAAACGTTATCGGAACCGGTGCAGACCGACAAAAACGGCAGGCCCATCTATCATTTCCAGGCTTTTCTGGGCAGCGGACCCTATGGTACTTACGGAAAACAGGTGGCTGGGTTAAAGGCGGGAGACTGGCTGTTTCCGGAATCCTTTCAGGGAAGTAAGATCATGGTAAAGACGGAAGACGGGAAAAGTCTCGGCCATCTCTCTTTTGCGGAAGACTGGCTGTATTTCTGCCTGATCCCGTTGTTAAAGAAACGCCATGGACAGATCAAGATGGTGGTGCGCCAGGTGCAAAACGGAAGAAAAAATGGTAGGCGCCAGCCTGTAGCGGAGATCGATCTGTATTTCCGTATGGAAGCGGGCGCCTCGTGGCATGCTGATAGTGATGGGAATCTGGAAATCGCGAAGATTCTGAGTTTGTGATTGGAAGAGGTTGGATCGCAAATGCAATTTTGCGTGAGTTCAGGTAACTGCGAGGGTACTGAACAGTTACGAGTTCAGGATGAAATGCGGAAATGGAGCGTGATGATAAGATATGAAGAAACGGGATTTTTATCTGCCGTCCAGTGATGGGAAGTCCAGGCTGCATTGTGTGGAGTGGCTGCCGGATGAGGCAGAATCTCAGGCAATCAAACTCTGGGTTCAGCTGGTCCACGGCATGAACGAGCACATGGGCCGTTATGGAGAGTTTGCATCGTTCCTGGCGGAACATGGCATTGCCGTGATCGGACATGACTGTCTGGGCCATGGGGATACGGCTCCTTATGGCGAAGCGGAGCTTTCGAAAAAAGAACGGGGCTTTTTTGCGGAACAACATGGCGGTACCTTCCTGCTTCGCGATATGCACCGGGTAGCCGGATATGGCGCAACACGCTATCCAGGCGCAAAGCATATCCTGTTGGGTCATAGCATGGGCTCGTTTCTGACCCGGCGTTATCTTTCAGCATATCCGGGAAAAGAACCAGACGGAGTCATTCTGCTGGGAACCGGTTTTCCGGCTCCTCAGCTGGTGTTTACCGGGGAAATGCTGGCTGCTTTGTTTGGAAAAATCAAGGGAAATCATTACCGGAGCCGTCTGCTGTATGAGCTTTCCATTGGAAATTACAACCGGAAATTTCAGCCGGTGCGCACGGATTATGACTGGCTCACCAGAGATGAGCGCTATGTGGACCGCTTCTTAAATAATCCGCGGTGTGATTTCATTTTCACCGCCGGTGCGTACCGGGATTTTTTCCATGAAATCCGGGCTGCTGAGGAGACGGAACTGGTGGGCTATCTGCCGAAAAATATTCCATACCTGATTTTGGCCGGAGACAAAGACCCGGTGGGAGAAAACGGAAAGGGCGTGAAAAAGCTGGCCGCCCTGTACCGGAAGGTGGGGGTGCAGGATCTGACTATGAAGCTGTACCCGGGGGCGCGCCATGAGGTGTTAAACGAAGTGAACCGGACGGAAGTATTTGGAGATATCCTGCGGTGGCTGACGGAAAAAAGTGGAACATGATGGAAAATACGGTCTGTAGTTTGAAAATCAAATTAAATTTTTGCCAAATTCATTCCTGGATGGGATGCACCGGAATCTGAATCTCGGTCACGAACCGGTCCGGATCACTGGTGATCCCGTCATCAATCAGGGTGGTTTCTCTGGAAAAACCATAGGGGACCATCCTGTTTTCTTTTATCCAATTAAGTAATAGTTCATACTGTCTGGGTGCATCCTTATGGCTGCCGCAAAAACGCAGGCAGGCACAGTCACAGGCGGGCCAGATTTCCGTGGTGCCGGTATAAGGCTCATCAAAATCCAGGGTGAGAAACACCATATCATAGGTAGAAAAGGCATGCTCCTTAAGCCGGGAAAGAGCGATGCCGACACCGATTTTTCCAAGCCAGATCCCAGCGCCGTTCTGCCCGTTTTCCAGCTGGCGGATGGAGGTTTCCAGGTCAAAATAGGACTTGGGAGAGACCGTATTTTTCAGCCAGGCCACCCGTTTTTCCAGAATGTGCTTTACAGAAATCCGGCCAAGATCCGAGTGAATGGCATCTTCAATCAGGACGAGCTGCTGGTCGATTTTTCGTTCCATGAGCTCCAGTTCTTTCTTCTTTTGCAGAATAGCTTCCTTCTGGTTTTGGAGCATATGCTGCATCTTTGATATTTCCCGGTTATTTAAAAAATCACGGATCTGCTCTAATGGCATGTCCAGAATCCGCAGAAAGCGGATGGTGGTCAGCACCTCAAACTGCCGGGTACTGTAGTAGCGGTACCCGCTTTCCGGGCTGATGTATTCCGGTTTCAGGAGTCCGGCTTTTTCGTAGTGCCGTAGGGAGCCGACGCTTAAATGGAACATCTGGGCCACTTCCCCAATGGAAAACAAGTCGTGTTTTGGCATGTCAGTCCTCCTGCTTTATGCGTTCTCTCCTGATTGGAAAACAGGCAATTTGCGTTTCATCCAGATGAATGCGGCCACACAGATCAGCACTGACAGCAGGGAACCCACCGGGGCGGCAAAACCCATGGGGAACAGAGTGCCCGGAACGTATTTCGATGCCAGGTAGGCCAGCGGAATGCGGGCACACAGCACGGAAATGATGTTGTGCAAAAATGAGATTCCTGACTGTCCATAGGCACAGAAATATCCGCTGAAGCAGAAGTGGATTCCGGCAAAGATGCAGTCCCAGATATAGCTGTGCAGGTACTGGGTGCCCAGGCGAATAACATCGGCATCACTGGAAAACAGTCCGACAACAGTGCTGCCTGCAAACTGCATGAGGATGGAAACCACAATGCCGTAGGAAACCGCAATGGTGGTAGCGCAGGCCAGGGTCTGGCTTGCGCGTTCGTGTTTTCCGGCACCGATATTCTGGGCGGAAAGGGCGGAAACTGTGGACAGCATGGAGGATGGAACCAGGAAAAACAGGCTGATCATCTTCTCTACGATTCCGACTGCGGCGGCATCATTTAAGCCGCGGCGGTTGGCAATAATGGTGATGACAATGAAGGCAATCTGGATAAAACCATCCTGCATGGCGATGGGAAATCCAATCTTTAAAAGTCCGCCCATCATGGCGCGGACCGGCTTCAGATCTGAGAACCGGAAGTCTGGAATCATCTTTTTCCGGCACACCATGGTCAGGGAAATCAGCACGCTGATGGTCTGGGAGAGTGTGGTTCCCAGGGCAGCTCCTGCCGGGCCAAGCTTCAGCACGCCGATGAACAGATAGTCCAGGGTAATGTTAAAGACACAGGCAATGGCAATGAAATACATGGGACTTTTGGAGTCCCCCATACCGCGGAAAATGGAGCTGATGATGTTGTAGGCTGTGATGAAGGGAATGCCAAGAAAGCAGATAGTCAGGTAGGTGATGGTACCGCGGACGGCTTCCTCCGGCGTGGACATAACCGCTACAATGGGCTTTACAAAGCACAGCAGAATTGCGGTCAGGGCAACAGACAGCAGCATGAACAGGGATGCCGTGTTGCCGACGGCCAGGTTCACTTGTCTGCGGTCCTGGGCTCCGACAGCCCGTCCGGTCATAACCGTGGTGCCCATGGCAAGTCCCACGATCATGACTGTCAGCATATGCATGACCTGACTGCCTATGGAGACCGCTGTGGTGCTGTCGACGCCGTTAAACTGTCCGATGATGAACAGGTCTGCAGTGCCGTAAAGAGTCTGAAGGAAATAGGAAAGAAAATAGGGCAGTGAGAAATAGAGAATGGTTTTGGGGACACTGCCGGTGGTTAAATTGTACTCCATAGAAAATCTCCTTATCTTGCGTGTGATAACGCTTTTATTATACTGCTGTTTAGTATAAAGTCTATAATAATTGTAGAGTCAAGAAAAAACGGCATTGAACAAAAATTTTCAATAAGTCCAAAAATAAGGAAAGCTAATTGACAATAATTGGGAAAATATATATACTATCAAACGGTTAGCTTACGCTAACGAATTGCATTTTGAAAGATGACAAAAAAGGGGACAAAAATGTCAAAGAAAAAGGAGGAAGAGGGAGATGAAAAAGCATTTCAGACACATGGCGCTTTCTGTGATGATCGCAGCAGGAATGTGTGTGCCGGGAAACGGAGTCGTCTTCGCAGCGCCGGATACAACCGGCAGATGGGGCAATGAAAATCAGGGATGGCGTTATTACAACGCAGCAGGAGCAGTATGCACCGGTTGGATTGAGACGGCATCCGGATGGTATTATTTAGATCCGCAGACAGGACTTATGCTGACGGGCCTGCAGCAGATCGATGGACAGACTTATTATTTCACAGCACCGGGCGAGAATGAAATTGAGGGCAGACTGTTCTGTGGATGGAGAGAAGAAGCAGATGGAAGCAGACGTTTCTTCGGAACCAGCCATGACGGAAGCTTTGGTTCCATGAAAACCGGCTGGCAGTGGATTGATGGATATTGCTATTACTTTGCGCCGGGAGCAGGCACGATGGTAAAAGGCGGCGCAACTCCGGACGGCTTTCAGGTCAATGAACAGGGCCAGTGGGTCGGTGAAGATGGAAATGCGCATTTTGAGTCCGGAAAAGGCTTCAGCAGCACCGAGCAGAAAGCAGGCCCGGGCGGCAGCATGACTGGCGGCGGAAGCAGCTCCGGTGGCGGCAGCAGTTCTGGCGGTGGCAGCCATTCTGGTGGATCCAGCTCCAATGGCTCTGGAAATAATTCCGGCAATAACGGAAACAACAGCGGAAATACTGGTGATAACGGATCTGCTGAGACTCCGGAAGTAAAACCGCTATTAAAAGAAGCGCAGACTACCCTTGTCAATCTGGGCTGGACCCAGTACGCAGTGTTTGCCTTCAATGAGGGCAGTATTGACGATTACTCCATCGAGGTGGATGGAATCGACATCACCGATGCCTGCACCAATGTGGATGATAACGGCACCATCGTAAAATGGCAGACTACTGTATGGAATCCGGGAACCGTCAATGTAACCAGAAACGCAGACGGTGAGAAGCAGAGAGTTACCTTCTCCAAAGAGAATGTTCAGCGCGTGACCGAGGAAGGCGATGCGTCTTCCTCGCCAGCAAATCTGGTAACAAACGGACCGGTTTCTGCGTTTGATTACTATCTGGATAACTACGATTCCGATGGAAACGTACGCGTACATCCGGGCAAAACTACATTCGCAGTAAATGGTACAAAGAGTGACGCAGCTTCTGAGGTTCCGTCCAGCTACTATGTACCGGATGCTGAGATTGATCAGGATGGCAAGGGCGAGATTCTTGTGAAGCTTTCCTTAAAGACTGAGGAGCAGGAAGCATGGTTTAGCAAGCTGACTACGATCAAGGCAATGGATACCGACAACAAGATCGTAAATGGCAACCTGACCTTTACCACCAGTACCGATGATACTTACGGAAAGACCGGAATTATTCGCATTTCCCTTCCGGCAACGAATCTGAGAAGCCGCGGACAGTATCAGCTGAACCTGGTTTCTTCCTACAGCAAGAATAAACTGACCGTTCCGGTAGAACTGGTAGACGCAACCGATTTCAATATGAGCCTTGGTTCCCTGAACCCGAACCCACAGAAGGGCGAGTGCTTCACTTTTGATATCGTTGGAAAGAATGGAGAGAGCTTCGGAAATGAGATCCTTTCCCCGATTTACCGTGTTGATCTGACCATGCCATCCGGCAAGGTGAAGACCCTGACCAAGATCAGCCAGTGGTATGAGATCGGAAGCATGCTTCACATCTGCGGTGTCGATACTGACGATGAGAAGAATGTGATCACCGATGAGGAAGGTGTATACACCGTGACGGTCTACGCCCATGGCTACAAGACCATGAGCAAGAAGGTAGAGATTGGCAATGCATCTGCTGTGAAGAAGGCTGTGACCTTCCTGGCCCAGGCCATCTCCGTACAGAAGACGGATGACTATGGTGTGGATGCGGTGTCCAGTGCAACTTCCATTGGCGGTGGCAGCAGTTCCGGTTCTGATGATTCCGGTTCCAGCAGCACCGTAAATGGCTGGCTGGTATTTGACCACGATCTGCTGGCAAATGCTCTGATCTTAAATGAGATCAACCCGACTGCGGAGAGCAGCGCGGTAGCACAGTGGTATTTTGATCAGAACCTCATGTATGTAACCGATGATACTGCAGACGAGTTCTATAATTTCACCGATTACTTAAATGCAGTCAAAGACGCAAAGCTTGGAGATGGCAGATTTGTAAGCTTTGAACAGTACCAGAATGAGGGAACCCCGTCATCTAACGGACGTCCGTACCAGATTAAGCGCGTTCTGGAGGATGGTAAGTTAGGCAGCACCGAGACCCTTTCCACTATGGTCGGTAAAAATGCACCGGTTCTTACAGGTATTACCGGCAAGCTGGGCGAGAACCTGGTACTGACTGCAGAAAACGATACCGAGTACTTCAAAAAAATCCAGGGCATATATCTGGATGGCAGCGCAATCGGTCTCAGAAATGATAACTATATGACCCAGTTCGCATTCAGCGAGGATGGAACCCAGCTCATCATCTACGCATATGAGACCGTAAATGGAACCGAATCCAAGACCCCGTTAAGCGCAGGTGAGCATACACTCCGTATTGTCGCTAAGGGCTACAAAGAGGCCACCATCACCCTGACGGTAAGCAAAGAGACAGAGGTGTTTGAACTGTCCCTGGCAGCAAACCCGGAGAAAGCAGACGGCGAAGAGGCGACTGTATACCATGCAGGCCAGACTGTGTATGTCAATGCATCCGCAGAGGATGGAGATCTGAAAGGTGATTTCCAGAAGAATCTGAAGGAAGTTACCCTGAACAACAAGATCGTTCTTCCGGCTGGCGAAGGTCAGATTGGCAGTGAGGAAGATTATCAGATCGAGGATGGCATGGTCATTCTTGGCAAGAACCTCTTCAAAAAGGCAGGAAGCTACACCCTGCAGTTAAAGGCAAACGCAGACGCAGGCTATGCACCGAAGACCCTGGAGTTTGAGGTGAAGGAGGCTGTGGAGACTCCGGCGGAAGATGGGAAAGCTGTTCCGACATTCCGTGAGGCTGTTCTGAAAGAAGAAAGCGGTATTTTGGCAAAAGATCCGTATTACCAGATCTTCTTTGATGGTGTTGACCTGGATAAGGATGGCAAGACCGAAGATGATGTAGAAGAGTGGCTCAGATCCAAGACTCTGGCTGTTTATGTGGACGGAGAGCACTACGAGAGCGGTCTGAATCAGGACAATACAAACTGCTATTCCATTCAGGAGAGTGACGGATTTTACAAATCCATTCTGGCAATTCGTCCGGCAGATATGAGCGGCGAACACCGCGTGAAGATCACCGCAGATGGTTATAAGGTTCGTGAGTTCTACTTCACCGGAAGTGCAAACGAGCAGAAAGACAAGGATGCACCGGTATTTGAGCAAGCAGAAGTGAAAAAATCTAACTCTGGCTATGGAGATTACTACAACCTTACATTCAGCGGCAGCAATGCAAAAGATTTCTTCAGTTCAGACCGCTTGACCGTAAGAGTAAATGGCAGTGAATATACAAAGCTGAAGAATTCTTATGAGAGCGTTGGAAGCACAGAGGGCAGTAAGATTTATGCATATAATTCCTACTCCTCCACACCTGCACTGGAACTCAGACCGGAAGATATGTCCGAGGATCTGGAGATTACAATTACCGCAGATGGTTATAAGTCCTGTACCTTCACAGTGAACGGACTGTCTGATGAGAAAGTAACACCGGAATATCAATCTGCAACTTATGTGGAAGCAGGAACATGGGATCCGGCATATTACCGCATTGATTTTACAGCAAAGGATGATAAGGCATTAAGCGAGTACCTGAGCGATAAGACAATGGCAGTAACTGTAAATGGCAAAGACTACGATCGTGCCTACAGTCTCTATTCCAGCAGTACGAAGAAGTTTGTTGCAGCTGGAGCAGACAATGGTTACGGTATGGTTTACAGCTATCTGAAATTATCTGCAGATGCATTTGCAGATGGTATGGTAAACAAAGTAGAGATTTCCGTGGATGGATATGAACCCATTACCTTCAACGTTGGAGAATCCGATGAGATTGGAATTGACGACATCGAAGCAATCGCAGATGTTGAGCTTCCTGCAGAGGACGAGATCATCGCTTCCGATGACAAGAAAGAGGAAATCTCCGATGACATCATCGACGAGGACAACACCTCTGATGACATCAAAGACACCGATTCTGCAGATGACTCTGAGGACAAGGTAGACGAGTCCGAGGATGCAGCAGATAAGTCTGACGAGACTGGCGATGATGAGTCTGAGGATCAGGCAGATGACGTCACCGATGAGGATGATGCAGAGGATACCGACGCCGCAGACAAAGATGCTGATGCAGACGAGGAAGAGTCTTCTGAAACGGAAGAAGAAGCTGCAGATGCAGAGGAAGATTCCGAAGCAGAGATGGAATAAGCATTAAAAACTTATTTTATATAGAAGAAAAATAATAGAAAGACCGATACTTCTGGCAGCCCATTCCGGATTTCAGGAGTATCGGCCTTTTTCTTTCCTGGTAAATTCAGTTGACAGTTTTCCTTTCATGCCGTAAGATATCATACGGAATTAGTGTCGGCCGTTCGGGGCCGGTGAAAAGGGAAACGGGTGCAAGTCCCGTGCGGTGCCGCCGCTGTAAGCGCATTTAAGGCAGTCTGATTTCACTGTTTCATATTATTAATAGAAGAAATGGGAAGAAACCAGACAACATTGCCGCGCAAGCCAGAAGACCTGCTTTTTCCGCTTTTGCTGTCACGGTCCATGACAAGGCAAGGGAAACAAGGGTGAAGTCTGCCCTGGATGCAAAAATACGGTGCATCATTTGATCTGCTTTTTGCAGGTTGAATGGTGCTTTTTTATTGCGCTGCATCCTGTTCCTGCATGGGTAGTACAAAAAAATTTCAACATCAGGAGGAAAACAATTATGAGAAACAAGAAACTGGTAATCTTAACTATGGCTGCCTGTATGACCACCGGTCTGGTGGCTGGATGCGGCGCAAAGAGCGCAGATACTGCAACACCGGCTGAGACTGCAGCAGAGAGCACCGCTGCAGCTGAGGAGAGCGGTGCAGAGGAGACCGAAGCGGCTGGCGATTCCACCGCAGATGAAGCGTATGAGCCGGTTACCATTACCTTAAATCTGGAGCGTTCCGGTCTGGGTGAGAACGTAGAATATACTTTTACCAAGAAGCCATCCGCAGTGGTTGCTTCCGGTGATCAGATGGCAGATTTCTTCTTTGATCTTGGCCTGGAAGACCAGATGGCTGGTTACACCAAGGGAAGCTGCTGGAGCACCGTTTCCCAGTATCCGGCAAGAGACCAGGTGCCGCAGCTGTTAGAGGCAGGAAAAGGCATTTCCAACCTTTCCAAAGAGGAACTGGTGGCAACCGGATGTGATTTTCTGATGGGTTGGGACTCTGTATTCTCTGATAAAAACTTCGGAAAAGAGTTCTGTGACGCCAACGGAATCGCCATGTATTTCCCCTATGTATGCTCTGATAAGGCAACCTTCGAGGATCTGTACAAAGACTATGAGACTCTTGGAAAAATCTTCCAAGTAGAGGATGTGGCATCTGAGAAGATCCAGGCTATGAAGGATACCCTTCAGGAAGTAAAAGACACTCTGGGTGATGATGTTTACCAGAATCCGGTGACTGTGTTTGCGTACGATTCCGGTGAAGATGCTCCGTTTACTGCATGTCAGGGTATGCCGGGCGACATCATCAAGCTGGCTGGCGGAATTTCCATTTTCGATGATATCGAGGCTGGCTGGGCTACTCCGTCCTGGGAGGAAGTGGTAGAGCGTGACCCGGATGTGATCCTGATTCTGGACTACACCGGGGACATTTCCGAGAAGAAAAACTTCCTGGAGACCAATGAGTTTACCAAGGATTTAAGAGCCGTGAAAGAGGGCAAAATCTACTCTGCATGCTGCAGCGATATGCAGGGTTCCGCAGGTTCTGCAGAGGCAGTCAAAGAGATTGCAAAGCAGCTGTATCCGGATAAATTCTAATTGGAAATTGGTAAGGTATAAGGGATTTCCCACACGGGAAGTCCCTGTTTTTGGAGAAAACATGAAATCAGAATTAAGTAAAAAAAGTAACCGGGAAACGGGACGTTTTGTGTGTACCCTTCTGATTGTGCTGCTTCTGATTGCAGTGGTCACGACCATTTCTGTGACTCTTGGAGCCATCCATGTGTCACCAGATGAGATCGTAAAGATTCTGGTCAATAAGACATCAGGAAAGGAAGTTTTTGCAGTTTCCTGGGAACAGAAAACGGAAAATATTATCTGGAATATTCGGTTCCCGCGGGTTATCATGGCCTTTATTGTGGGAGCGGGACTCTCTCTTTGTGGGGTACTGATGCAGGCTCTGACCAAGAATCCGCTGGCAGATCCCTATGTACTGGGAATTTCTTCCGGTGCTTCCGCCGGAGCGGTCAGCGTTATCATTCTGGGGATGTTCAGCTTTCTGGGCGGCTATTCGGTAATCTTTGGCGCGACCCTGGGCGCAGCAGTTGCCATTGGGCTTTCCTTAAGCATTGCGTCTCTAAAAGGAAGAATTACCTCCACCCAGCTGGTGCTGGCCGGAATTGCAACCTCCGCGCTGTTCTCTGCCATGACAAACCTGATCGTTTACGGGTTCAATAACGGTTCCGATAAGACGAAAATGGCGCTCTACTGGATGGTGGGATCCTTAAGCGGAGCCACCTGGAGCCGCGTGAAATATGTGTTTATCGTATCGGTTGTCATGATGGCAGTGATTCTTTTGTTCGCGCGGGAACTGGATATTCTCCTTCTGGGAGATGATGTGGCAGAGACGCTGGGCGCGGATACCAGACGCATCAAACTGTTGATCATTCTGGCATCCACCGTGTTGACGGGCGTGGTAGTTTCGGTCAGCGGCGTTATCGGATTTGTGGGTCTTGTGGTGCCGCATGTGATGCGTGGATTTGTGGGTTCCGGCCATAAGCGCCTGATTCCCATGTCCATTTTGGGCGGCGGCCTGTTTGCTATGATCGCAGATCTGATTTCCCGTATCATCATTGCGCCGGAAGAACTTCCCATCGGCGTTATTGCGGCATTTTTCGGGGCTCCGTTCTTCCTGTATTTAATTCGGAAAGGAAGTGTAGGCCGATGAGTTTACTGGTAAAACATCTGGATTATGAAATCGGAAATGACCGGATCCTGGATCAGATCTCCCTTGAAATCCGGGATGGAGAATTTGTGGGCCTTGTGGGACCGAACGGCTGTGGCAAGTCCACATTGCTGAAGCATATCTACCGGACCTATAAGCCAAAGGGGCAGACCATCTTTCTGGATGGAAACGATATTATGGAGCTTTCTGCGAAAAAACTGGCAGGCGCACTGGCTGTCATGGCCCAGGAAAACCAGCTGGAATTTGACTTTACCGTGCGGGATATGGTGATGTTTGGCCGATATGCCCACAAGAAATTTCTGGAAGGAGACACCGCAAAAGACCGGGAACTCTGCGAAAAATGCCTGCGGGAAGTAGGACTGACCGGTTACGAAACACGTTCCTATTTAAGTCTCTCCGGTGGAGAAAAGCAGCGTGTCCTCCTGGCCCGGGTACTGATGCAGGAAAGCCGTTACATCGTTTTGGATGAACCGACAAACCATTTGGATGTCAGCTACCAGTATCAGATTATGGATATTTTGAGAAATCAGGATGTCACCGTATTTTCCTCCATCCATGACCTGAATCTGGCTGCGCTTTACTGTGACCGGATCATTTTTCTGTATCAGGGAAAGATCGTAGACTGCGGAACCCCGGAAGAGGTGCTGACGAAAGAAAATATCCGCAAATACTTCGGAATCGAAGCCCAGGTGACAAGGAATGAAGCTACCGGAAAGATGCAGATTTATTATTTGCCGGGGTGGGTGACGGAAAAGGGCTGAATTGCGTAAATGATAGTTGACGTGGGATTCTGGAAAAGGTATATTATAAGTAGTTTTGTACCATACAAAATTACATCATAAGTTCAAATAACGATTTATCGTAAACGCCGCGTGTGCGGCTCACAGTGTGTGAAAAAGGTAACTGCTATTCTGAATCAGAGTGGCAGTTTCTTTTTACATAAGGACAGATGTAAAAGAAGAATGTGGGAAAATAAATTTTGACGTTGACAAAAGATATAAAGGAGAAGGTATGGAAAAAAAGTACTATGTAGGACTGGATGCTGGAAGTGCCTCTCTAGGCTGGGCCGTCACGAATGAAATTAAATTGGAGAATGTGGTTTTGAGAATGATGTAATATTGAAAAAGATAGTTGTTGCGGGACATTATAAGAATGTCTGCGTAATATTGAGTTTTGAGTCGATATCAATTGAGTTTAATAAAAGGGAGTTTTTTTATGTTACAACTTACATCACAATCAGATTTCCCAGAAATTTACCGCATCATGCAGGCCAGTTTCCCGGATGATGAATATCGTCCTTATAATGAGCAGCTTGCCCTTTTTCAGGAGCCGGAATACCGGATTTATTATATGCCGGTTATAGAGCTGGAAGGCGTTGTTAACAATTCAAATGGGAATTCCAAAATACAGGCAGCGGGCTTTCTCGCCGTCTGGGAATTTGAATCCTTCACCTACATCGAGCACTTCGCAGTAGATCCAGCACTTCGCAACAGTGGAACAGGTTCAACTATGCTTCAGGAACTGGTAAAGAAATACCAGAAGCCAATCTGCCTGGAAGTAGAACTTCCCGAAGATGAATTAACCAGCAGGCGCATCGGATTTTATGAGCGCAACGAGTTTGTATTTAACGAATATTCCTATATCCAGCCCCCCATCTCAAAAGGAAAATCCCCGGTACCGCTTCGGATTATGACATATAGAAGTGAAATCACGTGGGAAGAATTTCAGAAGATGAAAGAAATACTTTATCGCCGTGTGTACAAATGCGAGGCAATGGGATAAGGGAGGTTGGCTTATGTTGGCGGATGAAAAAATTAAAAATTCTGACGAATTGGAATTTGCTATATTTTGTATTGAAAATGTTGCAGCGAAGCTTGGCGTTGATCCCGTACTGATATATGAGGCATTTACAGAAAAAAGTGATATTTTAATTGATAAGACAGAAGCAATCAATCGTTTGCGTTATGAAAAACCAAATTTACAGATTTGTTTTCGTACAGAGAAAGCATTATCATTGCTTTGCTTTGAAGGGAGTGAAATGATATGATGGCAAATCCGATTTTACTTCAGAAAAAATATAGCAGAGTCGTTAGCTGCTTTGCAAGACAACAGGGAATTTCATTGGATGCGGCATTAGATTTTTTTATCATTCGGAACTTTATCTGTTGATGAGAGATGGAATTTCCAATATGCATTGTATGAGTGATGCTTATTTGGAAGAAGAATTGAAGCAGGAATATTGCCAGAATAATTATGCAGACAAGATATCGAAAAATGGCTAATTGGAGAAATAAAGTAAATAAAAGCAAGGACAAAACAGTGATATGGAGTTTTGTCCTTGCTTTGCATTATCAATGATATTTTAACACTCGATGTCCAGTAGATTCACATACTGCTGTCCGCCGTGCATATCCCTCTCATCGCGGCTTCCCTCCACCGGCACTCTCGGCAGACTGATCTTGGCTACCTGGATGTGTTTCAGGCAGTAGATCTCCAGGTCTTCCGGTTTTACATGGTAGGATTTTGCGATAAATTCTTTTTCCCGCTCAAAGGCAGCGGCTACCTTCTCGGTATCTTCTACGCTGTTGCAGAACGCGTCGATGGTCAGCCAGAAGGGGCCTGCGTTTTTGCTGCGTATATATTTGACGGTATTTTCTATGGTTCTCATCATTCACACCTCCGAAATCATTTATAAGCATTAGACCGTTACATAGTTCATGCGCACAAGCTCCAGCGGATCGTCCACGGATACGGTGTGGTAAAGCTTGAACTCGTAGATGGCGCCGCGTTCCATCTCGGCCGGGGAGAAGAGGAAACCGTAGGATGGCATCTGTTTGCCCTCAAAGATGTTGTGGTGCAGCATCAGCGGGTTGAAGGCTTTGGTGATCTGGGTGGCCTTTTCCTGGGTTTCGGCGGTGACGGTCAGCATCATCAGGACCTCATTCGGAACGTAGCCCTCCGGGACATCCATGCCGGATACGCCGTTGTAGCCGTAAGGGCGCAGCCAGAAATGATAGCTGTCTCTGGAGATGCCGTTCTTTTCCAGCTTGTCGATGCCGGCTTTGGATACGGCTTCCACCCATTTCATCGGATCCTGCATGACCTTGCGGTCGCGGATGCCGGCCATGCTGACGGTCTGGTAGCCCACCGGGCCGGAGCCCTCCAGCTTCATGGTATAAGGAAGATACTCAATGGTGGTGCCCTCCACACGGACTGCGGTGTCGGAGAGTGCCGTGTAGGTGGAGGTGCTGGTATCAATGCGGATGCCTGGCTCGGTAAGCTGGATCGGGTTCGCGTTTTCGTAGATCAGGTGTGCGGAAACGGAGTAGGGGGATACCGTGCTGCCCGGCTGTACGGAGCGGATGGTGAAGCCCTTCTCGTCAATTTCCATAAATACGCCGCCTGGAAGACCGGCACTGGTGCAGACGCCGCCGCACTCTACGGTCTTGGCAGCATGCCAGCAGGAAGCCGGATCACAGCCCTTCATAAGCGGGTAAGCGGCCATGACTGCGGTATCGGTGGAGCGTCCGCCGATGATGATGTCGGCGCCGTTTTTGAAGGCTTCCTCGTAGGCTTCTGCACCCAGAAGTGCCACGATTGTGCTACACTCATCAAAGGTCTTTTCGGAGATTTCCGGTGCGCCGTGGAGGGCAGAAATCTTGCCTTCGCGGTATTTTTTCTTGATGACTTCCGGATTCTGCTGGGAGTAGATGCAGGCAATTTTCTTGTGGATGCCAGCCTCATCGCAGATTTCCTGAATCAGTTTCAGGGCGGTGTCAACGCCTTCATCAGACCCACAGGTTCCGGCAGAGCCGATGGTCATGGGAATCCCGAGCTTGTCGGCACCCAGCACCATGCGCTTTAAGTCGCGTTTCACATCGGCAATGGAATATTTGCCGTGTCCGGAGCCTAAGTAGTAGGGACCGGAATCGGTGGAACCGGCATCGCTGGAAATGATATCCGGCTTCATGGCCAGCCCTGCCTCAAAAGCTTCTTCGGTACAGTTTAAGCCAACTGCGCCATAAGGAACAAATACTTTTACATTTGTCATGTCGACTCCTCCTGTGAAAAACATTGATTGAGAATGTTTCTGCGTTTTTTTAAGTTCTTGACATCATTATAACGGGTTCCTATAATAAAGTAAAATTCAAAAAATGGCATTTAACTATAACGAAAATATTATAGTGCACTGCGATTCAATTTTAGGAAAGAGAACGAAAGCATATGATCAATGAACGACTGATTCAGTACCTTCTTGCGGTGGCGGAGGAGCAGAATTTTACGCTGGCCGCTAAGAAACTCTATATTTCCCAGCCTGCCTTAAGCCGCATGATCCTGGATCTGGAGAAAAGCCTTGGCACACCACTGTTTGTGCGGGACCGGGGCAATCTGCATCCGACCCAGGTGGGAGAAATTTACTTAAAGGGGTGCCGGGACGTGCTTGCGGTTTTCCATTCCGTGAACAAGCAGATTTCAGATCTGAGCGGCAGCCGGAGCGGACGCATTGTACTGGGCGTCACGGCAGTAACGGGGGAGTTTTTGCTTCCCCAGATTCTCGATGATTTTGAACGGGAATATCCGCAGGTGGAGCTGATTTTGACAGAAGAAAAGGCGGGGGTGCTGCAGGATCTGGTCAAGAGGGGAAAGACGGATCTGGCGCTCATGTATCAGACAGATCCGGATCTGGAGTGCTATATGATTGCAGAAAATCCGGTTTATGTTCAGGTGCCGCCTGCATTTGCAGAGGAAAAAACAGGATGGAAACCGGGAAAGCAGAATCCGCAGATTGAGGCAGAGGCACTTCAGAATCAGCCCCTTATCCTTCTGAAAAAGGGACGGGGAATGCGGGCGATTGCAGAGCAGTTTCTGAAGCAGTTTTCGATTACACCGGCGCGCATTTTTGAGACAGAAAACATTCACCTGGCCAGCCGTCTGGCGGCGCTGAATCGTGGCTTTACATTCATTCCGGGCATTGCGGTGTCGCCGCTGATGCAGGATGGGCAGAATGCTTATTACTGTCAGGTGAAGGATTATCCCATGAAGCGGAGCCTGTACTGCTGCTATCAGAAGCAGAGTTACCGGACGGAAGCGGAGCAGTATCTGA
Source organism: Ventrimonas faecis (assembly GCF_040096075.1). NCBI lineage: Bacteria > Bacillati > Bacillota > Clostridia > Lachnospirales > Lachnospiraceae > Ventrimonas > Ventrimonas faecis. The sequence continues at coordinate 61,682 of NZ_JBBMFJ010000010.1, read as the reverse complement.
TCAGCCTGATTCAGAAGACGGGGCTGGAGTGAAAGTAGAAATTCGCGCTGGAATGGCTTGCCTGTTGCGAGAAGCAGGGAGATGATCTTCTTTGGTTCAAAAATTCGAACTGGTCAAAAGGTTTACACGAAATAGCTACAGTGTTATATTTGAGACAGATACTTAAAATCTGTCTCATTTTTATTTTGACAAAATGTGACCAGCCGGAGTGGACTCACTCCATGAAAGGGGTATTAAATGATGCTTTACGAAAACACAAGAACCGTTTATGATCTGGTGCACAACGCGGCGGCAGAGCACGGAGACCGTGTGTTTTTACAATATGAAGAAAACGGAATAGTTTTCCGTGTAACTTACAAAGAATTCGCAGACGAGTGTGATGCCATCGCGGTCTGGGCCAGAGAGAAGCGCGCCCAGGTGGGCCATAAGTTAAAGGTGGGTATTCTTGGCGTCAGCAGCCATCATTATCTGGCAGTACTGCTTGGCGTGATGAGCGGCGGCGACACGGGCATTCCGCTGGACGTCCAGCTCAACGCGGAAAAGCTGGCAGACTGTTTAAACCGTTCCGATGTGGATGTGCTGTTTTACGACTGGGATTTCCATCCACTGACCGAGGAAGTGAAGGAGACTTGCCCGGAGGTAGTGGAGTATATTTCCCTGCAGCATGGAAAGCATGTGAACTGCTCTGATAAGATCTTAAAAGCCTATGCGGGACAGCGCGTGGAATCCGACGCGAAGGCAGAGAAGTGTGCCATGATCCTGTTTACTTCCGGCACCACCGGCCGCGGCAAGGGCGTGATGCTGTCTAATGGAAATCTCATGGACAACAATTTCTGTACCACAGACACCAACCACCCTGAGAATGAAATCTACTTGAATGTCCTGCCGATTCATCACGTATTCTGCTTAAATGGTGATGTGTTTACCGTTATGCGCTACGGTGGAATCCTCTGTCTGAACCGGGACATGAAGAAGCTGGCGGAGCACATCTTACTGTTTGAGCCGACGGTGATCCGCATGGTTCCGATGATGGCAAAAGCCCTCTATAACCGCATCGCCATCTTAAACCGGCAGCACCCTGAGGTGCCCATCCGCAAGGTCAAAGAGCAGGTGCTTGGCACCAGGCTTCACAAGATCATCAGCGGCGGCGGCTATCTGGCGCCAGATCTGGCAGCCAATTACCAGCGCCTTGGCATTGCCATTGCCCAGGGCTACGGCATGTCGGAATGTTCCCCGAAAATTTCCTCTCCGGACTGGACAAGACCGGACAAGATTGCCTCGGTGGGACGTATTGTAGACCGCTGTGAGGTGCGTATCGTGGACGGGGAGATTCAGGTCAAGAGCCCGTCTGTCATGATGGGATATTACAAGGAGCCGGACAAGACCGCGGAGGCCATCACACCGGATGGCTGGCTCTGCACGGGGGATATCGGCCATGTGGACGAGGAGGGATTTCTGTACCTGACCGGGCGGAAAAAGAACCTCATTATCTTAAGCAACGGCGAGAATGTGGCGCCGGAGGAGCTGGAAAATCTCTTCGAGGATGAGCGCCTGATTGAGGATATTCTGGTGTACGGCGCGGACGATACCATCTGCGCGGAAGTTTACCCGAACTTTAAGTATGCGGAGGCAGCAAATATCACGGATATTGAGGGAACTGTGACTCAGATCATTAAGAAACATAATGGAGAACTGCCGACGTTCAAGCGCATTATGCGCAGCAGTATCCGCGAAGTCCCATTTGCGAAAACCTCATCCAGAAAAATTATCCGCAACCAGTATCTGGAGGGGAAAAAGCAGGAAGAACAGAAGGAAAAGAATCTTCGCATGCCGGAAACAGCGCTTCAGAAACAGATTTATGAGTGCATTGCGGCTGTGTTGGGACACCGCCGGTTCGGCATTGACACGGAGCTTTACGAGGCAGGACTGGACTCTCTGGGAAGTGTTCTTCTGCTGACAGACCTGTACCAGATCTTAAAGATTTCCATGACGTTAGACGACTTATTACAGCATGCGTCGGTGCTGAAGCTGGAGGCATTTGCGCTGGCGGGTGCTGGTGAAAATAAGGTGGATTACACGGTGCGTCCGGTGTACCCGTTAACCAATCTGCAGCTTTATTTTGCCTATGTGATGCGGGGCAATACCACGGCAAACCTGCCGTTCCTTTACAAACTGGATGCGCGCACGGACCTGCGCCGTTTAAAATTTGCGGTGGAACAGCTCTTTGAGGTGCATCCGGAGTTAAAAGCCATCATCCAGATGGCGGAAGGACGTTACCAGATTTTCCGTGATGATAAGCGAAAGATTGATATTCCAATTGTGAAATTGAGCGATGCCCAGTGGGAGGAAACGAGAAAAGGCCTGCTGTATCCGTACCTTTACGGAGAAGGGGAGAACCTGTTTCACATTGGTATTTACCAGACGGATTCCGCTAATTATTTCTTCTTTGATATTGCCCACATCATGGGGGACGGCATGACCATGAATGTGCTGTTTGAGGATTTAGACCAGCTTTATCTGGGCAAGGCGGTGGAGCCGGAAACCTATACCTTTTATGAGTATATTCTGGATGAAAAAAACCGGGACGCAAGGGGCCTGCGCACCAAAAATGAGGCGTATTTCCAGGGTCTGATGAAAGACTTTAAGGTGCGAAAGAGTATCCTGACCCGGAAGGACTGCTATAGTCTGGAGCATGGTGTGAATGCGGTATTAAAGGACCGGTTTGAGACCCTGAACCGTCGCAATGTAACGGCTTTCTGCCGGAAATACGGCGTGTCTGAGAATGTATTTTTTCTGACTGCCTACAACTTAAGCATCGGCATTTTCAGCGGGGAAAAGGACACGGTTTCCGCCTCCATCCACAGTGGAAGAACCGACAGCCGCTGGAACCGTCTGGCAGGACCGTTGTTTCTGACCTATTTTTTCCGTTGCACGGAAACCACGGATCAGACCGTGCCGGAGCTTCTGAAAGCGAATGGAAAGCAGATCATGGACACCATGCGCTGTTACATATCCAATCTTCATGCCGATGAGATGTTCTTCCAGTATCAGGGAGATATCTTAAACATCGATACCATCGGAGGGTATCCGGCCGAGCGCCAGCATATCCAGCTGGATGCCCTGCCATTCCATCTGCAGGTGTTTACCGATGAGCGGGGATACTACTATGAACTGCGCTACTGGGAGAATCGGTTTGACGCTGCGCAGTTAAGGAATTTCATGATCGTGATGGAGTCCCTGATGGACGCCATGCAGGAGGAAACACTGGTGCGCCGCGTAAACCGCCATCTGCCGGAGAAGCTGTTTCCGCTGCATTACACGATAGGCGTGGAAGCACTCAACCAGGAGGCGAAGGACCAGCTGGTGAGCGGTACCGGGGGCAGCGAAACAATCAAAGTATATGTCTTTGATGAGAACTGCAAAAAGAAGCCATTTGGCGCCTGGGGCAGGCTGTATGTGATGGATCATAAGCCGGCAAAATACCTGGATGAGATCACCAATCCCTATGGCCCGGGAACCCTTTACGACACCGGACGGACCGCAAGAATCCTGCCGGACGGTTCCCTGGATTTCCTGGAACAGGGCGGCAGAACCATCATGCAGGAGGGCATCATGGGACGCCAGTTCCATGATCTGTACCAGCTGGAAACGGTACTGAAACAGGTGCCGGGTGTAGAAGAAGCTGCGGCTTATGTGCGCTATACAGAAGGTAATAAGCTGGTACTGACTGCGGAAGTGAAGGGCACGATGGCGCAGGATGCGGACGCACTGAAGGCGTATGTAGAAGCACAGTGCGGCAAAGCCCACGTGCCGGAGATTCTCTGGAAGCCTTCTAATATTTAGTGATTTCATAAGAAAACCTTATTGAGAAAAAATATCCGGACTGCCTCTTGACAGATCCGGATATTTTTTCTATACTCAATATACCCTATGGGGGTATGTGAAAGGCAAAAACAAAATAGTGTCGGAAGCAGAACTCCCAGGAGAACATCGTTTTACAGAAAGGTGGAATTGCATGGAGCATACAGATAAAAAGGAATGCTGCTGTGGAATGGCAGAGCGTACTGAAGCAGCGAAGCCAGATGCTGCAGAGGAAAAAGCAGAGCACACGGAGAAGAAGCCGTGCTGCTGTCATAAGAAAAAAGAGCGCTCCGAGAAGGAATACAAAGATCTGATCCACCGCTTAAACCGCATTGAAGGGCAGATCCGGGGAATCCGCAACATGGTAGAGCAGGACGCCTACTGTCCGGATATCCTCATTCAGGTGGCTGCGGCCAACGCGGCGCTCAACAGCTTCAACAAGGTGCTTCTGGGAAATCATCTGCGGACCTGTGTGGCGAACGACATCCGTGAGGGCCATGACGAGACCATCGATGAGTTATTGAAGGTATTGCAGAGACTGATGAAGTAAAGGTGAGAACCTTTGCTGCCATGACACAGAAAGCAAGTGGTAGTGAGGAGAGATTTCGAAGCTATGGGCGGCGGATAAGAAAGCAGTATTCCGGGCATGGTAAAGAAGAATGCAATTGGGAAGAAGCAGTTGCAGGGGGAATCGAAAAAGGAGGAAACGACAACAAGATGGAACAGTATACAGTTACCGGCATGAGCTGCGCGGCCTGCAGCAGCCGCGTGGAAAAAGCGGTTTCCAAGGTGCCGGGCGTCACATCCTGCTCAGTCAGCCTGCTGACTAATTCCATGGGCGTGGAGGGCACGGCAGCGGCGGCTGATATCATTAAGGCAGTGCAGGATGCCGGATATGGCGCGTCCGTAAAGGGCGCAGGAAAAGAGGGCAGTGTGCAGGCACAGTCCCTGGATGCGGAGGAAGCGTTAAAGGACCATGAGACTCCGGTCTTAAAGCGCAGACTCTGGTATTCCATTGGATTTTTGATCATTCTCATGTATTTTTCCATGGGACATATGATGTGGGGTTGGCCGCTTCCGGCATTCTTTGACGGAAATCACGTAGCCATGGGCCTGATCCAGCTGATCTTAACGGCTATTGTTATGGTCATCAACCAGAAATTCTTTATCAGCGGCTTTAAGAGTCTGTGGCACAAAGCTCCGAACATGGATACTCTGGTAGCCCTTGGTTCCATGGCGGCATTTGTTTACAGCACCTACGCGCTGTTTGCCATGACCGATGCTCAGGTAAAGGGCAATGCGGATGCCGTTATGAGCTACATGCATGAGTTTTACTTTGAGTCCGCAGCCATGATCCTGACCCTCATCACGGTGGGCAAGATGCTGGAGGCGCGCTCCAAAGGAAAGACTACCGACGCGTTAAAGAGCCTCATGAAGCTGGCTCCGAAGACTGCGGTTGTGGTGCGTGACGGCGAAGAAGTGACCGTTGGCATCGAGCAGGTACAGAAAGGTGATGTATTCGTGGTCCGCCCGGGTGAAAATATCCCGGTGGATGGCGTGGTATTAGAAGGAAGCAGTGCCGTGAACGAGGCGGCCCTCACCGGTGAGAGCATTCCGGTGGATAAGACTGTGGGCGACAGCGTTTCTGCCGCAACGGTGAACCAGTCCGGCTTCATCCGCTGCGAGGCCACCAGAGTTGGAGAAGATACAACCCTGTCCCAGATCATCCAGATGGTCAGCGATGCGGCTGCTACCAAGGCACCAATCGCGAAAGTAGCCGATAAGGTATCTGGCGTATTTGTTCCGACGGTTATCACCATTGCGGTCATCACAACGATTGTATGGCTGCTGGCAGGCCAGAGCGTTGGTTTTGCGCTGGCAAGGGGTATTTCTGTTCTGGTCATCAGCTGTCCGTGCGCACTGGGCCTGGCAACTCCGGTTGCCATTATGGTGGGCAACGGCATGGGCGCAAAGCACGGAATTATGTTTAAGACCGCGGTTTCCTTAGAGGAGGCCGGCAAGATGGATATTGTGGCACTGGATAAGACCGGTACCATCACCAGCGGTGAGCCGAAGGTAACCGATATCATCCTTGCGGAAGCAAAGAGTGAGCGGGAACTTCTGGTACTGGCCTACACCCTGGAGAAAAAGAGTGAGCATCCGCTGGCCCGCGCCATCAACGAGCGCGCCCAGGCAGACGGCATTACCGCCGGTGAGGTGGATGACTTTGCGGCACTTCCGGGTAACGGACTTTCCGGCATTTACGAGGGCAGCGAGCTCTGCGGCGGAAACGCGAACTTTATCAGCAGCGTTGCTGCGGTAGCAGATGAGATTCGCATGAAAGCAGAACAGCTTGCGGAAGCAGGCAAGACCCCGCTGTACTTCAGCCGTGACGGAAAGCTGCTTGGTATTGTTGCGGTGGCAGATGTTATTAAGGAAGACAGCCCGCGCGCCGTCAAAGAACTGCAGAACATGGGCATCCGCGTAGTGATGCTGACTGGAGATAACGAGCGCACCGCGAAAGCCATTGGCGCTCAGGCTGGTGTGGACGAGGTCATCGCAGGCGTGCTTCCGGAAGGAAAAGAGAGCGTGATTCGTTCCCTGAAAGAGCAGGGCAAGGTAGCTATGGTCGGTGACGGCATCAACGATGCTCCGGCCCTGACCCGTGCGGATATCGGCATTGCCATCGGCGCAGGAACCGATATCGCCATTGACGCAGCCGATGTGGTTCTGATGAAGAGCCGTTTAAGCGATGTTCCGGCAGCCATCCGGTTAAGCCGCGCAACACTTCGCAACATCCATGAGAACCTGTTCTGGGCATTTTTCTATAACGTGATCGGTATTCCGTTAGCAGCCGGAATCTGGTATCCGCTGTTTGGACTGAAGTTAAATCCGATGTTCGGCGCGGCAGCCATGAGCCTTTCCAGCTTCTGCGTGGTAACCAATGCCCTGCGTCTGAATCTGTTTAAAATGTATGACGCATCCAAAGACAAGAAGAAAAAACAAAGCAGACCACATGATGGAAATCATGTTGATCATAAAGAGAAAAAGGAGAAGAGTGCTATGACAAAGACTATGAAAATCGAAGGAATGATGTGCGGACATTGTGAGGCCAGAGTGAAAAAAACCCTGGAAGGCATCGATGGCGTAACCGAGGCAGTGGTAAGCCATGAGAAAGGAACCGCAGTTGTAACCCTGGAGAAGGAAGTTGCGGACAGCGTTCTGAAAGAGGCCGTTGAGGCACAGGATTACAAGGTCGTATCCGTACAGTAAACAAGTTGTCTGCAGACGGCTGGATGTGTCCGGGCCAGTGTTGGCGGGACGCAGGCCGGCCGCTACGGCAGAAAAAAGCAGTTGTGGCGTGTCAGCATCGGATAGCAGATGTCCACGCAGCCACAAGAGTATGAAGGAGAAAAAAATGTCACATTCTCAGAATTCTATGGGATATATGGTAGCTCTTTGCATTATCCTGTACATAGTAGGCGTATCCATTTATCTCTTGGTAAAATTTGTAAGAAAGAAATTGGATGAGGCGAGAGACCGCCGGTTCCAGAGAGAACATCAGGCAGCTTCGATGGCAGAAACAGCTAAAGAAAAGCCGGATGAAAAATAAAAATTGAAGGAAAGGTAACTGTTCAGTAGGTCTGCGCATTCACTGCGCTGACCGTATGAAAACATGGGCTTGCAGGCAAAAATCCCATTGCCGAAGGCAATTTTCAATGGATTTTTGCCCGTAACTGTGAGGGTACTGAACAGTTACAAGGAAAGACAGAAAAAGAAGGGAGCAATCAGTCATGACAGACATCATTGTACTTTTAGTCATTGCAGTATTCGTACTTCTTGGTGTAAGATCCACCATCAAGCATTTTAAAGGCGAGGGAGCCTGCTGCGGAGGCGGCGGTGGAAGCCTTCCGCCGGAGGAGAAAAAGCTGGAGAATCCGGTCATCGGAAAGAAAACTGTTAAGATCTCTGGCATGCACTGCGAGCATTGCGTGAACGCAGTTACCGAAGCCATCAACAAGATCGACGGCGCATCCGCCAAGGTCAGCCTGCACGGCAAGAAAGCCGTAGTCAGCTTCGACCGTGAACTGGATGAGGCGGTGCTGAAAAAGGCTATTGAAGATGCAGGATATACCGTAGAGGAAATCAAATAGCAATTACAAAAGCCGGAAAGTGGATTCAAACTGCTTTTCGGCTTTTGTTGTTTCTAAAAAAATTGGTCTGTGTTATACTAAAAAACAAGAAACAATTGAAAAATCGGGTTTTGATAAGGAGGCGACTGAAATGGACACAAGAACTATAAAAACCATATTGGAAATAGGCGAGACCATTGCGGTCGAATTCAAAAGATGTGGAAATGGAATTGAAAGTGATGTATACGAAACAGTATGCTCGTTTTTAAACCGTTTTGGAGGAGATATATTCCTGGGGATTTTGGATGACGGAACCGTTTCTGGCGTGCCGGAAAAGCAGGCTCCAGATATGGTAAAAAATTTTATTAGCTGTATTAGTAATCCTGCCTTGTTTTCACCGACTATTTACCTCAATCCTGAGATTTTGGATTATGAAGGGAAGAAACTCATTCATATACACATTCTTCCAAGTGCGGAAGTACACAGCTACAAAAAAGTAATCTATGATCGTGTAAATGATGCTGACGTGAAAGTTACGGCCACAGCTCAGATTGCTCAGCTGTATATCCGCAAGCAAGAGATTTACACAGAAAAGAAGATTTTTCCATATGTGGGACTGGAAGATTTACGTCTGGACCTGTTGCCAAAACTTCGGATCATGGCGGCGAATAACAGTGGTCAGACACACCCGTGGAGCAGTATGTCAGACGAGGAAGTACTAAAAAGTACAAGATTGTATAGCGTGGACCGTGTCACCGGAGCAAAGGGATACAATTTGGCAGCAGTTATGCTTTTGGGAAAAGATGATGTAATTGCAGATGTGGTACCGGCCTATGTGACGGATGCTTTGCTTCGGAAAGTAAACACCGATCGGTATGATGACCGGGAGATTATCAAAACCAACTTGGTAGAGAGTTATGAACAGCTTATGGAATTTGGCCGGAAGCATCTGCCAGATCGTTTCTTTTTGGAAGAGGACCAGAGGAAGAGTCTTAGAAATATCATTACGCGAGAAATGATAGCCAATACGCTGATTCACCGGGAATATACCAGTTCCTATCAGGCAAAATTTGTAATAGAAAAAGACCGGATGTATGTAGAAAATGCAAATCGTGCTTCACAGCAGGCAGTTCTGACACCGGATGATATCGAACCAAATCCAAAGAATCCGATTATTGCGTCATTTTTTCGGAATATCGGGTATGCGGACCAGCTTGGATCTGGTGTGAGAAATCTGTTTAAATATAGTGAATTTTATTCGGGAAGAGAGCCGGAGTTTGTGGAAGGAGACGTATTTCGGATTATTGTGCCGTTGGATGAAGCGCTGATGAATGAAGAAACCACCCAATCGACCACCCAAGCCACCCAAATTACCCAAGCTTCCACCCAACCACCCAAGCTTCCACCCAACCACCCAAGTTATGGTTCTGATATTCACCCAACTGCTATGATTTCAGGCAGGGATAATACTATAAGGGCAGTTTTGGCAATCATGAAGGAAAAACCAACATCTTCTCAGATGATGATAGCCAGAGAACTTGGCATGAATGTGAATGCATTAAAATATTTAATCCGTAAATTACGTGAAGAGGGAAAAATTGAACGTATTGGGACATCACAAAAGGGAAAGTGGATTGTAAAATAAAACCGAGGAGCCACAGCAGCGGCTCCTCATTTGTTTTTTTTAGTATAGTATTTTTATGAAAGTTTCCAGATCTCTTCATTATACTGCGCAATGGTGCGGTCGGAGGAGAAGAATCCGGCTTTGCTGATGTTGACCAGCATTTTTTTTGCCCACTCGGTACGGTTGGTGTAGGCCGCGTAGGCTTCTTCACGGGTCTTGACATAATCTTCAAAGTCCGGGAAGGTCATGAACCAGTCTTTGTTTAACAGTTCCGCGTAGAGACGTTCCAGATTTTCTTTCTGGCCGATCTTCATCATTTCTTTTCCCACAATGAAATCCACAGCGGCTTTTAAGTCTTTATCCTTCTCGTACCAGTCTTTGGACTTGTAGTCACCACGCTCGTAGCGGGCAATGACGGTCTCGGAGGACTCGCCGAAGGTGAAGATGTTGTCTTTGCCAACCGGTTCGGCAATTTCTACGTTGGCACCGTCCATGGTTCCCAGAGTCAGGGCTCCGTTTAACATGAATTTCATGTTGCCGGTTCCGGATGCCTCCTTGGAAGCCAGGGAAATCTGCTCGGAGATATCACAGGCTGGGATCAGCTTTTCTGCCAGGGTCACATTGTAGTTTTCCACCATAAAAACGTTCAGATGTGGACTTACTTCCGGGTCGTTGTTGATAAGTTCCTGCAAACATAAAATTAAGTGGATAATGTCCTTCGCAATTACGTAAGCCGGGGCAGCTTTTGCGCCAAACAGTACGGTGATTGGCTTTTTCGGAATCTTTCCGGCCTTGATTTCCAGGTATTTGTGAATGACGTAGAGAGCGTTCATCTGCTGGCGTTTGTACTCGTGCAGGCGTTTTACCTGAATGTCGAAAATGGAATCCGGGTTCAGCTCCAGTCCCTGAGTTTCTTTTAAATAAGAGACAAGCTGGTTTTTCTTTTCTGCTTTTACATGCAGAAGCTTTGTGAGCACGGCCGGATCGGATATAGATGCCCCCAGTTTCTCCAGCTCCATGGCATCTTTCTTCCAGCCTTCTCCGATGAGAGAGGTGATGAGGGCGGAAAGCTCCGGATTGCATGCCATGAGCCAGCGGCGGAAGGTGATGCCGTTGGTCTTGTTGTTGAAGCGCTCCGGGTAAAGCTTGTAGAAGTTGTTCAGCTCCGTGTTCTTTAAGATCTCGGTGTGCAGATAAGCCACGCCGTTGACACTGTAGCCGTAATGGATATCCATATGGGCCATGTGTACCAGACCGTTCTGGATAATGTAGGTACTCTCATCTTTTACGGTCGCGCGGATGCGGTTGTCCAGCTCGCGGATGATCGGCATTAACTGCGGAACGGCCTTGTTCAGGAAGGCAATCGGCCATTTCTCCAGTGCCTCTGCCAGAATCGTGTGATTTGTGTAAGCGCACACTTTGGATACGATGGAAATCGCCTCATCCATCAAAATGCCGTGCTGGCCCAGCAGACGGATCAGCTCCGGGATTACCATGGACGGGTGGGTGTCGTTGATCTGAACAGCAGCGTAGTCAGCCAGGTCGTGCAGGTTGGAGCCGCGGGCGATGCACTCGTCCAGAATCAGCTGGGCGGCGTTACTGACCATGAAATACTGCTGGTACACACGCAGCAGACGTCCCTTGTCATCGGAGTCATCCGGGTAGAGGAACAGAGTCAGGTTCTTCTCAATTTCGGTTTTGTCAAAATCGATGCCGTCTTTCACGATGCTCTCATCTACAGATTCCAGGTCGAACAGACGCAGGCGGGTGGAGTGGTTGTCGTAGCCGGTCACATCCAGGTCATAGAGACGGGAAGTTACGGTAAACCCGCCGAAGGGAACCTGATAGCTGGTCTCAGTTTTCGTCAGCCAGCTTTCATTTTCAATCCATGGGTTCGGGGTCTCCTGCTGGAGATGCTTCTTGTCAAAAACCTGTTTGAACAGACCATAATGATAGTTTAAGCCAACACCGTCACCGTTTAAGCCCAGGGTGGCGATGGAATCCACAAAGCAGGCAGCCAGACGTCCCAGGCCGCCGTTGCCAAGGGATGGCTCCGGCTCCAGTTCCTCGATTTCGGCAAGGCTCTTGCCTGCGGCAGCCAGTTCTTTTTTTACTTCATCGTAAAGACCCAAGTTGATGAGGTTGTTGGAGAGCAGCTTACCAATCAGAAACTCAGCGGAAATATAGTAGAGCTTGCGCTTACTGGTGGTTTTGGAGGCGGAAACAGTTTCTTTCTCTTTTGCCAGTTCTTTTACCTGCTCTAACAGGCTGATATAAATCTCCTCGTTGGTGCAGGAAGCCAGCGGCTTTTTATATTTTTCTTTTACTGCTTTTGTCAGATTCATAGTAATAGAAACTCCTTTCCCTGAAGTGTGATGAATCACAGAAATAAAAACTGTTTATATTATAACAAAGTCGGTCAGTGTTGTGCAAGGTTTACAGGCAGAGGATTTGAAAATAGTCGTAACTGTTCAGTACCCTCACAGTTACAAAATTAGATTAAAAATCCCCGGGTTTTACAGAGTCGGGAAGCATGGAGTGGTAATTGCGTTTCCCCTTCACGGCCCGGTAATTTTCCTGAATCTGTTCACAGAGTTCAGGGCTTTCATACAGCTTTTTTGCAGCCGCAAACAGAATCCGCGCCGCGTAGTGCATCCCTTTATGGGCCAGAGGGCTCTTTCCCTGGGCAACGATCTGCCAGGTGTGGAGAGCACAGCCGGTGGCTTCGGTAGCCACACCGATGAGTCCAGTGGGAATCTGCCAGCTCACATCGCCGACATCGGTGCTGCCAAGATTGATGGTCTGGTCGGCAGGGAGAATGTTGGTGTCGATGGAAGAGGAGTTTTCATCAGCAGCAAACTGAGCCGCATACGCATAATCCGCCTCCGTATACTCTGGTTTTTCCGCCTTCTGCATGGCTTCCATCATCAGTTTTTCCATAGCCGGAACGGACAGCAGATCCGCATAGGCACTGACGGTCCGGTAAGAAACTTTAGTTCCTGTCATGAGTGCAGCGCCCTTTGCCACATCACCTACCCGCTCATAAAGTTCAGCTACATAAGCGCTTTCCGGGGCGCGCAGGGCATAGAGCAGGGTGGCGGAAGCCGGGACAATGTTTGGTGCGTCACCGCCGTCATTTAAGTAGGCGTAATGCATGCGGGCATCACTTTTTACATGCTCCCGCAGGTAGTTCACACCCACGTTCATAAGCTCACAGGCATCTAACGCAGAGCGGCCAAGCTCCGGATGAGCGGCAGCGTGGGCACTTTTTCCGGTAAAGTCGAAGATGACACGGACATTGGCCAGAGCCTCTTTGATCAGTCCGGTTTTGGAACCCGGGTGCCAGGCCAGGGCAAAGTCCAGGCCGTCAAAGCAGCCGGAGCGGGTTAAGAATGCTTTTCCGGCGCCGCCTTCCTCTGCCGGACAGCCAAAGTAGATTATGGTTCCTTCTGAATGGGTCTGCAGGAGCCAGTCACGGATGAGACAGGCCGCCTCCATGGTGCCGGTTCCCAGAAGATTGTGGCCGCAGCCATGACCTGCCGCACTGGGGCGGTCCGCCTGCTTTTCAGGAACATCAGCTGTCTGGTTCATGCGGGGCAGTGCGTCAAATTCTCCCAAAAGCCCGATGACCGGATGACCGGAACCGAAACTGGCAGAAAACGCGGTGGCAATGCCGCCGAGATTCCGGGTTACGGTAAACCCTTCTTTTTCCAGAAAATCAGCCTGCAGGGCGCTGGAGCGGAACTCCTGGTAACGGGTTTCTGCAAATTCCCAGATCTGGTCGCTGATGGATGTAAACTGTTGTTCAAAATTCTGCTTATTCATATGAAATGAAATCCTCCCATGATATGGATTGGATCAATGAATCCTGTCCATGAAAAATATCTGATCAGAATTCAGGTCGCATGGCATCATCATAGCACATTTTTCTGTTTCCTACATTAGATTCTGTGAGAAATCGGCCGGGTACATGATTTCCTGTGATAATCCTGTGATAATTAAGTCATATGACGTTTACAGAACACGAAAAAATTGATAAAATATAATGATAATCAGAAAATAAGTCAGGCAAGCTATAAAAATGTACTGTAAAAAGGAGAAGGTGAATGATGGGGATTGAAAATGTATATGGGGAGCTTCTTTCCGGCCTGCAGTCGGAAAACCAGAAGCTGCTGCTGACAAAATTAAAGGAAGACGGAACGCTGGAAAAGCATATATACGTTCCAGGCGCGGAGCCGGAGGCAGCAGAGGCACTGGCCCAGCAGGCGGCCTTTGAAAAGAAGGTCTGCATTTCCGGTTTTGGAGCGGATGAGCATACGGAAAAATGGATTGCGGAGCCGTTTTGCAAGGAAAACCGCATGCTGATCTTTGGCGGCGGCCATGTGTCCCTGGCACTGGCGGAGTTTGCGGCCCGGACCGGTTTTGCGGTAACCGTGACCGATGACCGGCCGTCCTTTGCCAACCAGCTGCGTTTCCCAACCGCAAAACAGGTGCTCTGTATGGATTTTGATTCCGCGATCGAAAAGCTTCACGTCAATTCCTCTGATTTCGTGGTGCTTTTAACCAGAGGACACCGTCACGACGGTGTCTGCCTGCGGGCGCTGGCGAAGCAGCCGGAGACGGCATACCTTGGCATGATCGGTTCCAGAAAGCGCGTCCGGGAACTGAAGGATACGCTGGAGGAAGAAGGCATCAGCCGTGAGTGGCTGGACTGGATCCATACACCAGTGGGACTGGATATCGGCGCAGTAACTCCGGAGGAGATCGCGGTGGCCATTCTGGCAGAAGCTATTCAGGTGAAACGCAAACCGGCAGAGGGAACCAGACGGGTCTCCCAGTCCGATATTGATATGGAAGTGATCCATGATCTGGCAGAGCCGGAGGAAAAATTTGCAGATCAGAAGAAGGCCATCATTACCATTTTAACCACAAAAGGCTCCACGCCGCGAAAGGCCGGAGCCAAGATGATCGTCTATGAGACCGGCATGATCCAGGGAACGATCGGCGGCGGCTGCGCGGAGGCCAACCTCATGCAGCACGCCCGGGAAGTGATCCGGGGCGGCGCATACCAGATCCGTCACGTGGACATGACCGGAAAAGTGGCAGAGGAAGAAGGCATGGTCTGCGGCGGCATCATGCAGGTGCTGATTGAACAGGGATAAACCTAAAAAAATGTTAGAAAACCTATCAAAAATGCAGAGAATGGATTGCATTTCTCAGAAAAATGGATTACAATAGAATAATCTGAAAAGCCGGTCTGCCGGAAGGCAGGGCGGTTTTAAAAATCTACCGTTATTTTTACAAAAAAATAACGTCAGCATCAAACGGAACAGTTACAAAAACAGAATATTCACACAAAAATTGGGAGGCAGCAAACAATGAAACTGATTAAAACCGTCGATGCGGAGGGCGCAGTCCTCTGTCACGACATTACACAGATTATCCGTGGCGTGACCAAGGACGCAGTGTTCCGCAAAGGTCACATTGTCACAAAGGAAGATATTCCGGTGCTGTTAAGCGTGGGAAAGGATACTCTCTACGTCTGGGAGAAGGAAGAGGGCATGCTCCACGAGGATGAGGCAGCCGAAGTGCTCTGTGAAATCTGCAAGGGCGATCATATGGAGCGTTCCCAGCCGAAGGAGGGCAAGATTGAGCTGACCGCAGCCTGCGACGGTCTCTTGAAAATTGACACGAAGGCATTAAAAGGGGTCAATGCCTTTGGTCAGATGATGATCGCCACCCGCCACGGCAATTTCGCCGTGAAGAAAGGGGACAAGCTGGCAGGTACCCGCATCATTCCGCTGGTCATTGAGGAAGAGAAGATGAAAACGGTGAAGGCACAGACCATGGAACTGACCGGCGGAAAGCCGATTCTGGAGTTAAAGCCATTCCATCATAAGAACGTCGGCATTGTGACCACCGGCAATGAGGTGTTCCATGGACGCATTCAGGATACCTTTACTCCGGTTATCGTGGACAAGCTGTCCGAGTTTGATACCGAGGTCATTGATCACGTTACCTGGGATGATGATGATAAAAAGGTAACTGCCAGCATCCTCAACATGATCGAAAAAGGAGCAGATATCGTGATCTGTACCGGCGGCATGAGTGTGGATCCGGATGACAAGACTCCGCTGGCTATCAAAAATACCGGTGCCCGCATTGTTTCTTACGGAGCTCCGGTGCTTCCGGGTGCCATGTTCTTATTGGCTTACTACGACCGCATGGCGCAGGGCAAGAACCGCAGAACCGTTATTATGGGACTTCCGGGCTGCGTGATGTACGCAAAGCGCACCATCTTCGATCTGGTGCTGCCGCGCGTTATGGCGGATGATGAGGTGACTGCTGATGAGCTGGCAGCTCTCGGTATGGGCGGCCTGTGCTTAAACTGTCCGACCTGTACTTTCCCGAATTGCGGTTTTGGAAAGGGATATTGATATGGAATTTACTCATTTTGATGAACAGGGCAACGCCCGCATGGTGGATGTGACTGCTAAGGGCGAGACGGTCCGTGAGGCGGTAGCCAGGGGCCGCATCCGCGTGAGCGGGGAGTGTTTTGAGAAAATCCAGAAAGGCACCATGGCGAAAGGCGATGTGCTGGGCGTAGCACGGATTGCCGGAATTATGGGGGCAAAGCGCACTTCGGAACTCATTCCGCTGTGCCACATTTTAAATCTGACCAAACTGAATGTGGACTTTACCCTGCATCCGGAAACCTGCGAGATTGAGGCAGTCTGCACCGCCAAGACCACCGGCAAGACCGGTGTGGAGATGGAAGCGCTGACCGGAGTGTCGGTCACGCTGCTGACTATTTACGATATGTGCAAGGCCGTGGATAAGGCCATGGAGATCGGCGACATCCATCTGGCAGAGAAGACCGGAGGCAAGAGCGGTTATTTTATCAATCCGCGCGAACAGGGCGGTGAGCAGGCGTGAAAGATGCCCAGGGAAGAGAAATCAAATATCTGCGTATTTCGGTGACAGACCGGTGCAATCTGCGCTGCAAATACTGCATGCCAAACGGTATCGAGTGCGTGGAACATAAAGATATTTTAAGCTTTGAGGAGATCCGGCAGATTGCGGAGTGCGGGGCAAAGCTCGGCATCACCAAAATCCGCCTGACCGGTGGGGAGCCGTTAGCCAGAAAGGGCTGTCCGCAGCTGATCCGGATGTTAAAAGAAATTCCCGGTATTGAGAAGATGGCCATGACCACCAACGGAACTCTGGTGCGGGCCATCCTGCCGCAGCTGGTGGAAGCGGGCCTGGATGAGATCAACATTAGCCTGGATACGCTGGACGCAGAAAAATTTGCGGCCATCACCGGACAGAATCTTCTGCCGGAGGTGCTGCTGGCCATCGACGCAGCCCTGGCAGCTGGCTTGAAAGTGAAGGTTAACGCAGTCTCCATGCCGGATACTGACTGGAAATGCCTGATCTCACTGGCAAAGGACAAGCCGGTGGATGTACGCTTCATTGAGCTGATGCCCATTGGAGCAGGGCGGCGGTCTGAGGGACGCAGCAACGAGGAACTGCTGGAAGAAATCCGCAGGGAGTTTCCGCAGCTTCAGGCCGATGAAAAGGTGCACGGAGCAGGACCGGCGGTCTATTATCAGATTCCGGGATACCAGGGGAGCATCGGTCTCATCAGTGCCATGCACGGAAAGTTCTGCGGCTCCTGCAACCGGATTCGGTTAACATCCACCGGATTTTTGAAGACCTGCCTGTGCTATGAAGACGGAACAGATCTGAGGAAAATTTTACGTGGTGAACGCGTACAGCAGGAGTCGGTCAGCGGCTGTGCGAAAGGCAGCCGGACCAGAACGGTACAGTCTGGGGTCTCAGGTACAGAGAACAAAGAACTTCTCGATGCCATGGCCCGTGCCATATATGGAAAGCCGGCGGAGCATTGCTTCGAGCAGCCGGATCAGATTACGGAAGCGCACGGTATGAGCGCAATTGGAGGGTGAGTAACATGAATTTTAACGAGACAGGAGTGGTAAAGGCCATCTGCATCAGCCCGGCCCGGGGAACGGAAAAGCATACGATCTCGGAGGGCCATTTCATTCCGAATTTCGGGATTGAGGGCGATGCCCACGCGGGAACGTGGCATCGGCAGGTGAGTCTTCTTTCCTATAATAAGGTAGAAGAATTTAACAAGCGGGGCGCTAATGTGGGCGATGGTGCGTTCGGTGAGAATCTGGTGGTGGACGGGATTGATTTCCGTGCGCTGCCGGTGGGAACCAGACTGTATGCCGGAACGGTGGAGCTTCGCATGACCCAGATCGGCAAGGAATGCCACAGCCACTGCGCAATTTACCATCGCGTGGGCGAGTGCATCATGCCGCGGGAAGGTGTGTTTGCTGAAGTAGTAAAGGAAGGCATGATCCGCCCGGGCGATGTCATGCGGGTGGAAGCACCGGATGAGAACCGCCCGTTCACGGCGGCGGTTATCGTCTTAAGTGATAAAGGCTCTAGAGGTGAGCGGGAGGATTTGAGTGGCCCGGCTGCTGAGGAGATGTTAAAAGAAGCTGGATACGATGTGGTGGAGCGCTTCGTGATTCCGGATGAGCCGGAGGTGTTAAAGCATCATCTCATTCGTCTGGCGGACAGCCGCCAGGTGGACCTGGTGGTGACCAGCGGCGGCACAGGCTTTTCCATGCGGGACCAGACACCGGAGGCAACGCTGGCCGTGGCAGACCGGAACGCGCCGGGAATCGCGGAGTACATCCGCATGAAGTCCATGCAGATCACGGACCGGGCCATGTTAAGCCGTGGTGTATCGGTCATTCGAAAGAAAACATTGATTGTCAATCTGCCGGGAAGTCCGAAGGCGGTAAAAGAAAGCCTGGGCTTTATCCTGGGGGCGCTGGATCATGGTTTGAAGATATTACGCGGCACCGCATCGGAGTGCGCGAGAAAGTAAATTTGGTGGTTCAGAAAGATTAAAATTAAAAAAAGGGAGAGAAAAACAATGAAGAAACAGTTTACAGTTGTAATGGCAGCTATGATGGCTGCAGGCATGATGACAGGATGTTCCTCCAAGCCGCAGGAGACTACCGCAGCAGCAACCGAGGCAGAGACCACCGCAGAGGAGACAACCACAGCAGAGACCGAAGCTGACGTGAAAGATGAGGCAAAGGCTGATCTTGGCGAGCAGAGCATTCTGGTTGCGGCAGCAGCAAGCCTAAAGAACGCATACGAGGAAGAGCTGATCCCGATGTTTGAGGAGCAGTACCCGGGCGTAACCGTGGAGGGAACCTACGACAGCTCAGGAAAACTGCAGACCCAGATTGAGGAAGGCCTTGAGGCAGACGTATTCATGTCCGCAGCAACCAAGCAGATGAAGGCTCTGGATGAGGAAGGCATGATCGCTTCCGATACCATCGTTAACCTGTTAGAGAACAAGATTGTTCTGATCGTTCCGGCTGGAAGCGACAGCCAGATTGATTCCTTCGAGAAGATCGGAGACGCAGCATCCATCGCTATGGGGGATCCGGAGAGCGTACCGGCTGGCCAGTACGCAAAAGAAGCTCTGACCAACTTAAACGTATGGGACAGCATTCAGGACAAAGTAAGCTTTGGTACCAACGTAACTGAGGTATTAAACCAGGTTGCGGCAGCAAGTGCTGACGCAGGTATTGTTTACGCAACCGACGCAGCAAGTATGCCTGACCAGGTTACTGTAGTTGCAGAGGCACCGGAAGGCAGCCTGGAGAAGAAAGTAATCTACCCGGTAGCAGTTGTAAAAGCAACCACTCACGAGGATGCAGCAAAGGCATTCGTTGATTTCTTACAGACTCCGGACGCAATCAAGGTATTTGAGTCCTACGGTTTCGTAGCAGCAGAGTAAAACGTGGATCGTACTGCAAAAATCTGCGCGGCATGTGCATTGGTTGAAACGCGCAGGGGGCAGTACAGAAAGGAGAAATGAAGATGGACTGGTCACCAATCCTGATTTCCATGAAGACCGCCAGCGTCTCCATCGTAATTACCTTTTTCCTCGGGATCCTGGCAGCATGGTGGGTCGTTGGCATGAAAAATGAACGGATGAAGATCATCCTGGATGGCGTGCTGACCCTGCCGCTGGTGCTGCCACCTACGGTGGCGGGCTTTTTCCTCTTATATCTGTTTGGTGTGAAACGGCCCATCGGCATCTTCTTTTTACAGTATTTCGGTGTAAAGATTGCCTTTTCCTGGACGGCTACGGTGCTGGCTGCGGTGCTCATGTCTTTTCCGCTTATGTACCGTTCTGCCAGAGGTGCGTTTGAACAGGTGGATCCGAACCTCATGGCTGCGGCCCGTACCCTTGGCATGAGTGAATGGAGCATCTTCCATAAGGTTCTGATTGCTAATGCCATGCCGGGTATCGTCAGCGGCGGCGTTCTGGCGTTTGCGAGAGGCCTGGGTGAGTTTGGCGCAACCGCCATGATCGCAGGCAACATCGCAGGCAAGACCAGAACTCTGCCTATGGCAGTGTACTCTGAGGTGGCAGCCGGAAACATGGATGCGGCATATCACTATGTCGCCATCATCGTTGTCATTGCCTTCCTTTCCGTGATCCTGATGAACCGGGCTGCGCTGCGGGAATCGAAAAAACGCGGTCAGTTCCGCTAATCGGAAGCAGATGCCGGATGGATATGTCCGTGTGTATGGGCATGGTAGTTCGGCGAAAAAGCGGTTGCGAAAAGGAGAAGAATATGAACGAACAATTTTTATCAGCAGATATCCGAAAAAAACTGCGTGAATTTGAGCTTCAGGTTCAGTTCACCTGCCCGGCATGTCGAGGACGCGCCAGTGACGCGTCCGCTGGTTCCGGGAGCAGCTGCCTTGGCATTCTCGGTCCATCCGGCTGTGGCAAGAGCATGACCTTAAAATCCATCGCCGGTATTGTGGAGCCGGACAGCGGCTCTATCATCCTGGATGGACGGGAACTTTTTAACAGCAGCCGGAAGGTAAACTTAAAGCCGCAGAAGCGCCGGGTTGGCTATCTCTTTCAGAACTATGCGTTGTTTCCGAACATGACTGTGGAGGAGAATATCCTCACGGGATTAAAGGCGGGAAAACGCTACGGGGAAGCGCAGCAGAAACAGCGGGTTTTGGAGATGATGGAGCGGTTCCGTTTAAGCGGTCTGGAAAAACGCTATCCGGCACAGCTTTCCGGCGGACAGCAGCAGAGGGTGGCCCTGGCAAGAATCCTGGCTTACGAGCCGGAGGCACTGCTCTTAGATGAGCCGTTTTCCGCCATGGATACCCACTTAAGAGAGCGTCTGCGCCTGGAACTGGCCAGCGTGCTTTCGGAGTATCAGGGCGCTTCTGTCATGGTAACCCATGATCGGGATGAGGCCTACCAGCTGTGCGATAACCTGCTTTTATTCAGCAAAGGCCATGTCATCGCGGCAGGGAAAACAAAGGATATCTTCAACGATCCGGGCAGTGTGGAGGCCGCGCGGCTGACAGGCTGCAAGAATATTTCCCGTATCGAAAAGCTGGATGAGCACCGGGTGCGCGCCTTAGACTGGGACAATCTGGAACTGGTTACAGACAAAACTGTGACAGAGGATGTGACTTCCATTGGAATCCGTGCCCATGATTTTGAGCCGGTGGCAGAGCCGGAAGGGATGAACCGGATCCCGGTGGAGAATCCGAAAGTTTCCGAGATGCCGTTTGAGTGGTACATTACTTTGCAGAATGGTTTGTGGTGGAAGATAGGAAAGACCATCCACACCCACAGTGCGGACGGCCTCATTCCGAAATACTTAAGAGTAGCCCCGGAAGCAATCCTGCTTCTGAAGGGCTGATGTGACTCTGACCATGTGCAGGAATCACAATGACTTATTTGGATAATCACCAAAATATTTTTCAAAGAGCTGGGCAGCTTCTGCTTTCAGCTCTTTTTCCATATCCAGATACCGGGTGAGCAGATCTCTTGCTTCCTCCGTCAAATGGGAAGAGCCGCCGGACGCGCCGCCGGACCGGGATTCGATCAGGGAGCAGCCCAGATATTCCTCAGCTTTTTTGATGATCTTCCAGCCTTTGCTGTAGGACATTTCCATCTCCCTGCAGGCGGTCTGCATGGAACCGGTCTGGTCTACCAGCGTGAGAAATTCCGCAACGCCGGGGCCGAAGAAGGTGTCGCTCTTGGCCAGGCGGAAGCGCACGGAGGGGCGGAGCGGAAGCTTGGATGGAGAAATAGATGCGTCTAAGATTTTTTTCGGTTTGCGGCCCATGGATGTGTCCTTTCTGATACAGTTTTTCATTCTGTGTATTAGTATAACATGGCAGAGAGCCGCAGGCAAATTTTTTCTTCCCATTTAGACAATTCCTACTTGTGAACTGAGGGGAAAACTGCTACAGTGGAGGTAATGTTCATGAGCAGCCACAGGAGGAACGATTGACAGTGAAGATAGAAACCAGTAAGATTGAACTGCATGGAGATATTTCCATCCCGTTCTTGAAAAAGAGCCGCTTTACCGGCAGTTTCAAAGGCATGCGCTACGTGCTCATCAAACATGAAAATGAGCTGGAGCCTGCCACGGAGGAGACACCGGCGAAGACGGAAAACGTGATCCGGGCCATCATCTGGCCGGAGCCCTTTAACTTTGAGGTGACACCGGATGAAAAGAAGCATCATCGGGATTTCCCGTTTACCACAGACGGAATCTGGGAGGCGGTGGACTGGCTGAACGCGGAGCATGAGGCGGGGCATTATTGATGCCGGGAGGCAGGAAACAATCGTGCGAAAAAACAATGAAGTGTGAACGGGGGTTCACAGGAAACAGGAGAGTTATCATATGAATATTTCACAGATTACCGGGATTTTCTTTAGTCCCACCGGCACCACAAAGCAGGTGACGGAGTGGATCGCAGAGCGGATCGCGGCTGATAAAGAGGCCGGATGGCTGGATCTCACCGATGCCATCTCATCCAGACCGGATTATACGTTTAACGAGCATGAACTGGCGGTGGTTGGTGTGCCGGTGTACGGCGGCCGGGTGCCGGAGACTGCAAGGGAGCGGCTGAAAAAGATCTACGGGAAGCGCACGCCGGTGGTGCTGATCGTCACCTATGGAAACCGTGCCTACGAGGACGCACTGTTAGAGCTTTCGGACATCTTAAAGGAACAGGGCTTTCTTCCGGCCGCCGCGGCGGCGGTTGTCACAGAGCATAACATTGCCCATGTGTATGGCACCGGGCGTCCGGATGAGAAAGACAAAAAAGAGATGACTGCCTTTGCGGAGGCGGTGAAGGAGAAACTGAAACATACAGCAGGAAGCACAAAACTTCCGGAGCTTTCCATCAAAGGAAACCGTCCGTACCGCCTATACGCGACACTGCCGTTAAAAATCAGCGTCACATCAGCCTGTGAGGGCTGCGGCATCTGCATCCGCAAGTGTCCGGTCCAGGCAATTTCCCGGACAGACCCGAAGGTGACCGACGAGACGGCCTGCATCACCTGCATGCGCTGTATTGCGCTCTGCCCGAAACACGCAAGAAAGCTTGGCACCCTGGTGACCCTTGCCATCCGCCAGAAGCTAAAGAGGGTCTGCACGGATAGAAAGGATGCCGAGTTTATACTATGAAGCTGGAAAATGACTTAGACACCGATGACATACGGGGGCTGGTCCTGCGCCTGGCACTGCCATCCATGCTGGCACAGTTTGTCAGCGTGTTTTACAGCATCGTAGACCGTATGTACATAGGAAATATCCCCAAAATCGGAGAGGTGGCGCTGGCTGGTGTCGGCATCTGCGGCCCCATTGTGACTCTGGTTTCCTCCTTTGCCATTTTAGTAGGCGTGGGCGGAGCGCCGCTTATGAGCATCCGTCTGGGCCAGAAGAATGAAAAGGGAGCAAGGCAGATTCTTGCCAACTGTTTTCTGATGCTGACGGTCATGGCTCTGGTTCTGACCGTCTGTGTGCTTGGCATGCGGGAAAAGCTGCTCTGGTGGTTCGGTGCCGGAGAGACAACCTTCCCCTATGCGCTGTCCTACATGACCATCTACCTGTGCGGCACATTTTTCGCGCTGATGACCACGGGGATGAACCAGTTTATTATCTGCCAGGGCTTTGCAAAGGTGGGCATGAAGGCTGTCATGATCGGCGCGGTGGCCAATATTGTGCTGGATCCCATCTTCATCTTTGGTCTGCACCTGGATGTGCGGGGCGCGGCGCTGGCCACAGTGCTGTCGCAGATGTGTTCCTGCCTGTATGTGCTGCGGTTCTTATTCGGAAAGAAAGCGCCGATCCGCATTACGTTTCATGGGTACGATCCAAAGCTGATGCTGCAGGTGGCCAAAGTGGGATTCTCCCCCTTTGTCATCATTGCGCTGGATAATGTGCTGATCATTTCCCAGAATATGGTGATCCAGCGGCTGGGCGGCCCGGGGCAGGGCGATACGATCCTCACCTGCGCGGCCATTGTCCAGAGCTTTATGCTGATCATTACCATGCCCCTTGGCGGCATTACCTCGGGAACCCAGACAATTCTGGGGTATAACTACGGAGCAAAACGGCCGGACCGGATCTGGAAGGCCGAGCGGTGGATTGTGACCTGCTGTCTGGTGTTCAACACCATCATGTTTCTGGCGGCGCAGTGCATTCCGGAGGTTTTCGTGCGGATATTCACCCGAAATGAGGAGTATGTGGCCTTAAGTGCCTGGGCAATCCGGGTATCCACTCTGGGCGTGATCCCGCTGGCCATTCAGTATACGGTGGTGGACGGATTTACCGGAATGGGCATTGCGAAGGTGGCAATCACGCTTTCTCTGTTCCGGAAATTTATTTATTTTTCGTCGGTGGTGCTGATTCCGCTTCTGACCGGCGTCACCAATGTGTTTTACGCGGAAACCGTGTCCGATTTCGCGGGGCCTGTATTTTCCACGATCCTGTTTCTGCTTGTGTTTCAGAAAGTAGTGGGGGATCCGAAGAAGGTGTCCGCGGCATAGAAAAACAGCAATCCGATTCCCATAGAGTATCGCATGTAGCCTGTTGCGGAATAAGATACTACTAAGGAAAGAGGGTGATCTCTCATGCGAGAGGAGCTGTTTCACATTATATTTGGAATTCTGATCCCGTTTCTGGGAACTACCATCGGAGCGGGAAGTGTATTTTTTGTAAAGAATGAGATCAAACCGGTGATCCAGAAAATGCTTCTGGGCTTTGCGTCCGGCATCATGGTGGCCGCTTCGGTGTGGTCACTTCTGATCCCGGCCATGGAGATGTGCGAATCCGTGGGCAAACTGGCCTTTATCCCGGCGGCGGTGGGATTTTCGGTTGGAATGGTATTTCTCTGGGTCTTAGATAAAATGATTCCCCATCTTCATATGGGAAGCGACACGCCGGAGGGCCCGAAGAGCAACTTAAAGAAAACCACAATGCTGGTGTTTGCGGTGACGCTGCACAACCTGCCGGAGGGCATGGCCGTGGGCGTGGTGTTTGCGGGTCTTCTGACCGGAAGCGCGCCCATCACCGTAGCCGGGGCCTTTGCCCTGACCATCGGCATAGCCATCCAGAACTTTCCGGAGGGAGCCATCATCTCCCTGCCGCTGCACAGCGAAGGCCAGTCAAAGTTTCGTGCCTTTGTCATGGGCACATTGTCCGGCGTGGTGGAACCCATTGGAGCGCTGGTCACGATTCTGTGCGCAAAATTTCTGATTCCCATCGTCCCCTACATGCTGGCCTTTGCCGCCGGAGCCATGATCTATGTAGTGGTGGAGGAACTGATTCCGGAATCGGCCCAGGGGGAACATTCTGATATGGGAACTATGGGCTTTGCGGTTGGATTTTTGATCATGATGATTCTGGATGTGGCGCTTGGCTGAACACGGGAGCGTCACCGGAACAATGTAAAAAGCCGGGAAGTTGTCAGGAACGCGGCAACTTTTCGGTTTTATATAAGGAGGAGTTTGTAGAATGACACAGGAAGAAGTTTTAAACAACGCAAGAACCTGTCTTGGTCCGTATTGTAAAGGATGCCCGGTCTGCAATGGCCGTGCGTGCAAAAATATCATGCCTGGACCGGGCTCTAAGGGTGAGGGAGATACCGCCATCCGCAATTACGAGAAATGGCGGGAAATCCGGGTTCAGATGGATACACTCTGCGAGAATCGTCCGGTGGATACCAGTCTGGAAATTTTCGGAAAGACCTTCGCCTATCCGGTTTTTGCGGGTCCGGTGGGCGCAGTCAACCTTCATTACGGAGATAAGTACGATGACGCGGCTTATAATGATATTCTGGTGCGTGCCTGCGCGGACAACGGCATTGCGGCTTTTACCGGAGACGGTACGAACCCGGAGGTCATGCGGGCGGCTACCGCAGCCATCGGAAAGGCAAAGGGAATGGGAGTTCCGACCGTAAAGCCCTGGAATGCGGAAACCGTGGCAGAAAAGATGGAGATGGTCAGAAAGTCCGGGGCCTTTGCAGTGGCCATGGACATCGACGCGGCAGGTCTTCCCTTCTTAAAGAATCTGACTCCGCCGGCCGGCAGTAAGACCGTGGAGGAACTGGCAGAGATCATTCAGGCAGCCGGTGTACCGTTTATCGTAAAAGGTGTGATGACGGCAAAGGGCGCGTTAAAGGCGAAAAAGGCCGGAGCGGCAGCCATTGTGGTATCCAACCACGGCGGCCGTGTTCTGGACCAGTGCCCGGCTACCGCGGAAGTACTTCCTGAGATCGCGGATGCTGTAGGCGGCTCCATGAAAATCCTGGTCGACGGAGGCATCCGTAATGGCAGTGATGTCTTTAAGGCGCTGGCACTGGGAGCAGACGGCGTGCTGATTGCCCGCCCGTTTGTAACGGCAGTCTATGGCGGCGCGGAGGAAGGCGTGGCAGAACTGGTGAACCGCATTGGCGGCCAGTTAAAGGATACCATGGCCATGTGCGGTGCCCACAGCCTTGCTGAAATCACCAGGGATATGGTACGGAAGTTTTAACACTGTCTTCTTAGTACGGACATTTGCCCGTTTTTGGAAAGAAAACAAGGTGCATCATAACTGAAAGGAATAGTACACATTCCTTTTATATAGTTGACAAATAGTAACAGGATTGTTATCATAAAGAGAACGTGACAGAAGGGAGAACACTTATGGATAGAATCGTGTTATCATTGTTAGTGGACAACACATCAGGTGTACTGAGCCGTGTTGCTGGCTTATTCAGCCGCCGTGGCTACAACATCGAGAGTCTGACCGTTGGTGTCACTGCAGATGAGCGGTATTCCAGAATGACCGTAGTTGCCTTTGGCGATCAGAATATCTTAGAGCAGATTGAGAAGCAGCTCCGCAAACTGGAGGATGTCCGCGACATCAAGGAATTAAAACCGAGCCATTCCGTTTACCGGGAGCTGATCATGGTAAAGGTACGGGCCAACGCGAGCCAGCGTCAGGCAGTCAGTGCCATTTCCGACATTTTCCGCGCGACCATCGTGGATGTAGGCAAGGATTCCCTGACCGTCATGCTGACCGGCGACCAGTCAAAGCTTGACGCGCTGATCAATCTGCTGGAAGACTACGAGATCCTGGAGCTTGCAAGAACCGGACTCACCGGCTTATCCCGCGGCTCTGACGACGTACGGTATCTTCCGTAATACATAAGGACTTTAAGCGTCAGGCCTTTCAGTGGCGGACAGAGAGTCGTCGAAACACACTGGCGCATGAAGCATACAGGCAGCCGGGATTTCCGGTTACCACACAACTATGAATCTAAAGATTCTTGAGGAGGAAAAGAAGATGGCAAAGATTTATTATCAGGAAGACTGTAACCTGTCCTTACTGGACGGAAAGACCATCGCTATCATTGGCTACGGCAGCCAGGGACATGCGCATGCATTAAACTTAAAGGAGTCCGGTTGTGACGTGATCATCGGTCTGTACGAGGGCAGCAAGTCCTGGGCAAAGGCTGAGGAACAGGGCTTTAAAGTATATACCGCAGCAGAGGCTGCAAAGAAAGCAGACATCATCATGATCCTGATCAACGATGAGCTGCAGGCTGATATGTACAAGAAAGATATCGAGCCGAACCTGGAAGAGGGCAATATGTTAATGTTCGCTCACGGCTTCAACATTCATTTCGGCTGCATCAAACCGCCGGCAAACGTAGATGTTACCATGATCGCTCCGAAGGCACCGGGCCACACCGTTCGTTCCGAGTACCAGGAGGGCAAGGGTACTCCGTGTCTGGTAGCTGTAGAGCAGGATTACACCGGTAAGGCTCTGGAGAAAGCTCTGGCATACGGCCTTGGTATCGGCGGCGCAAGAGCAGGCCTTCTGGAGACCACCTTCCGTACCGAGACTGAGACTGACCTCTTCGGTGAGCAGGCTGTTCTTTGCGGCGGCGTTTGCGCTCTGATGCAGGCTGGTTTCGAGACCCTGGTTGAGGCTGGATACGATCCGAGAAATGCTTACTTCGAGTGCATCCACGAGATGAAGCTGATCGTTGACCTGATCTACCAGTCTGGTTTCGCAGGCATGAGATACTCCATCTCCAACACTGCTGAGTACGGTGATTACATCACCGGACCGAAGATCATCACCGAGGATACCAAGAAGGCTATGAAGAAGATCCTTTCCGATATCCAGGATGGTACCTTCGCAAAAGAGTTCCTGCTTGATATGAGCCCGGCAGGCCGTCAGGTTCACTTCAAGGCTATGAGAAAGCTTGCTTCCGAGCATCCGTCTGAGAAAGTCGGCGCAGAGATCCGTAAGCTGTACAGCTGGAACGACGAGAGCGGCAAGCTCATCAACAACTAATTCGAATCTTTCGAGGCATAATAAAAGGGTTTCCGTACATGAGTGCGGAAGCCCTTTTTTGCGGTGAAACTAGTACTAGTGAGCTGCAGATGTATCGGCTGTCTTAGCCAGATCACAGATTCCGGCTGTCCTGCTCCCTGCAGAACCGGATGAAAGTATCCAGCGCCTTGGAGGTGCGTCTGTTCTGCCATAAAAATCCTACCGTGCGCTTGTGGATCGGTGTATCCAGTTTGAGTTGTACCAGGCGCCCGGAATCCAGATCTTCCTTGACAAATTCCTTGATGACACAGCCGATGCCCAGGCCAATGCGGGCAAACTCAATGAGCAGGTCCATGGTGGTGACCTCCAGGAGGTTATTGGCTACAATCTCATTGACAGCCATGTAGTCGTCGATGTAGTGTCGGGTGATGTTGCTTTTGTCCAGCAGCATCAGGTTGCCGCTCTGGAATACATCGGTGTCGGCGCCCTCCCGCAGCCTTAAGTTTTCCAGATAACTCGGGGTTGCCACGAAGATGTCTTCGATGTCCATGACCGGGATGAAGTCCATATTTTTGGCAGATTTCTGTTCCACTACCAGGCCAATGTCAATGCGCTGCTGCTCCAGCATGGAGAGAGTCTGGGTGGTGGGCTGGCTTTCGATGGTGATCTTGATATGGGGATACTGCTCAATAAATCCCTTCAGGTATTTAACCATGATGAACCGGCAGAGGGTGTTGCTGACGCCGATGCGGATGTGGCCCATATTGAATTCCCGGATGCGCTTTAGTTCCTGCTCGCCTTTGGCCAGTTCCTCAAAGGCGTCCCGGGTGTGTTCAAAAAGCACCTGCCCCTCATCGGTGAGCTGCACGCCGCGGGAGTTGCGGGTGAAAAGCACAGTGTTTAAGCTGTCCTCCAGCTTGCTGATGGATTTGCTGATGGCGGGCTGGCTGATGTAGAGCTCCTTGGCGGCCCGGGAAATGTTACCGGCCTTGGCCACGGCGTAGAAGATACGATACTGTGATAAGTTCTGATCCATGTAAGTTCTGATCCCCCAATCAAATTTTATAACCAAGTGTTATGATACATATGAGTATTATCTATTGTCATTATACCAGTAGTGATGATATAATTCAATAAGCGACAAAAAATGGCAGCATGCGAAAACTGGAAAGCAGTCATGACCGCATGCGGCAAGAAAAAGAATTGTCAGGAGGACATTATGTCAGTCGGAAAAATTTTCAAATTTCACAATGACCTGGATACGGATCAGATTATCGCATCCCAGTATCTGTTACTTCCTACCATCGATGAGATGAAGGACCATACATTTGAGTCTTTGGACCCGGATTTCCCGAAAAAAGTAAAACCGGGTGATTATGTTGTAGGCGGCGAAAACTTCGGCTGCGGATCTTCCAGAGAGCAGGCGCCGAGCGTCTTAAAGGCACTGGGCGTTCAGGCTGTGGTTGCCAAATCCTTTGCCCGCATCTTTTACCGCAATGCCATCAACATCGGCCTTCCGGTTATTGTCTGCAAGGACCTGCCGGACGCAGTCAACACCGGAGATGAGATGGACCTCTCCCTTACCGAGGGTGTTGCAAAGGCAAACGGAAAGACCTATTCCTGCACCAGGCTGCCGGCTTACATGCAGCAGATCTTAAGCCAGGGCGGACTCATCGCATCACTGAACAAGGAGGAAGCATAATCATGGGAATGACAATCGCTGAAAAGATCATTGCCCTTGCAGCCGGTGTGCCGGAGGTAAAGGCAGGAGATATCCATACCGTAACCTTAGACCGCATGATGAGCAACGACGGAACCACCCATCTGACCGTCGACATGTACAACAACAAATTAAAGCATCCGCACATTGCAGATCCGAAGAAGATGGTCTTCATCGTGGATCACAACGTACCGGCGGACAGCCCGAAGACTGCTGCGTCCCAGAAGAAGATGCGCGACTTCGCAAGAGAAAATAACATCGATTTCTGGGAAGGCAAAGGCGTGTGCCATCAGATCATGATGGAAAACTATGTCTGCCCGGGCGAACTGATCTTTGGCGCGGACAGCCATACCTGCACCTACGGCGCGCTGGGCGCCTTCGGTACCGGCGTCGGCTGTACCGACCTGCTCTACGGCATGGTAACCGGAACCTCCTGGGTATTAGTTCCGGAGACCGTAAAATTCAACCTGACCGGCAAGCTGCCGGAGGGCGTATATCCGAGAGACTTAATGCTCACCATCATCGGCCAGATTGGTGCCAACGGTGTGAATTATCAGGTCATGGAGTTCACTGGTGACGGAGCAAAAACCTTAAGCGTCAATGACCGTATGGTTCTGTGCAATCTGGCGGTAGAGGCAGGCGCCAAGACCGCTATCTTTGAGGCAGATGAGATCGCGCTGGAATACTTAAAGGCAAGAGGCCGTGAGCCGAAGGCGGTATTCAAGAGTGATGCCGACGCAGTTTACGCAAGAGAGTACACCTTTGACTTATCCAAGATCCAGCCGGTGGCAGCACGCCCGGATTTTGTAGATGATGTAGTTCCGGCTAAGGAGGTCTGTGGTGTCCGCATCGACGAGGCATTCCTTGGCTCCTGCAACAACGGCCGTATTGACGACCTGCGTGTGGGCGCAGCCATTGTAAAAGGAAAGAAGATTTCTGACCATGTGCGTTTCCTGGTGGTTCCGGCCAGCCGCGAGGTTTACTTACAGGCACTGGACGAAGGCCTCATCCAGATTTTCATGGAGAGCGGCGCCATTGTCATGAACCCGAACTGCAGCGTCTGCTGGGGCAGCTGCCAGGGCGTCATTGGCGAGAATGAGGTGCTCATCAGCACCGGTACAAGAAACTTTAAGGGACGTGCCGGACATCCGAGCTCCAAGGTTTACTTAGGCTCCGCGGCAACCGTAGCGGCCTCCGCCGTAAAGGGTGAGATCTGCACCGCAGACATGCTGTAGGAAAAATATATTATATTAGGAAATACGAGGTTATCATTATGGCACAGTATACCGGAAAGGTCTGGGTTCTGGGCGATGACATCGACACCGATATCATCATTCCCACCGAGTACCTGGCCTTAAAGACCATTGAAGATATGAAACAGTACGGCTTCTTCCCGCTGCGCCCGGAGCTTGCGGGCCAGATTCAGCCGGGAGATATCATTGTAGCAGGCAAGAACTTCGGCTGCGGCTCTTCCAGAGAGCAGGCACCGGAGGTCATCAAGGCGCTGGGCATCCCCTGCATTATTGCCAAATCCTTTGCCCGCATTTTCTACCGCAACGCGCTGAACAACGGACTGCTTTTACTGGAGCAGCCGGAGCTTCATGACGTGGTAAAAGAGGGTGATACCATCACCGTGACGGTGAACGAGGATGTAGACTACAACGGAAAGAAATACCTGATCGCTTCCCTGCCGGAGAACCTGATGGAGATCATCGAGGCCGGCGGCCTGGTCAAAGCCATGCGCAAGCGCAACGGA
Organism: Ventrimonas faecis; assembly: GCF_040096075.1. NCBI lineage: Bacteria > Bacillati > Bacillota > Clostridia > Lachnospirales > Lachnospiraceae > Ventrimonas > Ventrimonas faecis. The sequence continues at coordinate 29,863 of NZ_JBBMFJ010000010.1, read as the reverse complement.
TTAGATTAGGAGGTTACCATGGGACAGACAATCATCGAAAAGATTTTATCACATAATACCGGCAAGAACGTGAAGCCGGGCGATATCGTGACCGTAAACGTAGACCGTGTCATGTTAGACGATATCATGATTCCGTTCATTGTGGACAAGTTCCATGAGATGGGCTTTGCAAAGGTATGGGATCCGGATAAGGTGGTTCTGATCTATGACCATCTGGTTCCGGCCAGCCAGCAGGACGACACCCGTCATTTCCGTGTGGGCGATGCCTTCGTGGAGCGGTACAGCATCAAAAACATTCACCGGAGCGACGGCATCTGCCATCAGCTTATGACCGAGGCAGGCTATGTAAAACCGGGCCATGTCGTATTTGGTACCGACAGCCACACCACCACCTACGGCTGCGTGGGCGCGTTCTCCACCGGAATTGGTTACACCGAGATGGCCTCCATTCTCGGAACCGGAACCCTCTGGGTGAAAGTGCCGGAGACCATCAAAGTGGTCATTGACGGCGAGCTTCCGGCTAATGTCATGTCCAAAGACGTGATCCTGCGCCTCATCGGTGACCTTGGCGCGGACGGCGCTACCTACCGTGCCCTGGAGTTTACCGGCTCTGCCGTGAAGAACATGAGCATTGCCAGCCGCACCACCATGGCTAACATGGCCATCGAGGCCGGTGCCAAGTGCGCGCTCTTTACCCCGGATGAAAAGACGGAAGAGTACTGCGAGATCAGGCTGGATGATTTCCAGAAGAGCCTGGTGGGCGACGCAGACGCGGTATACTTAAAAGAACTCCATTACAAGGCAGAGGACTTCGTGCCGGTTATGGCATGCCCGTCCCAGGTGGATAAGATTCGCAACGTCAGCGAGCTGGAAGGCACGGTCATTGATCAGGTATTCATTGGTTCCTGTACCAACGGCCGTCTGGAGGACTTACAGGCAGCAGCCGAAGTCTTAAAGGGCAAGAGCGTGGCTCCGTATGTGAAACTCATTGTCACCCCGGCCAGCCGCAAGGTATACCAGGAGGCAGCAGCCTGCGGTGCCATTAAGACCTTAATAGAGGCAGGCGCCATCGTAACCCACCCGGGCTGCGGACTCTGCTGTGGACGTACCGGTGGAATCTTAAGCGACGGCGAGCGCGTGGTAGCCACCAACAACCGCAACTTCCTGGGCCGCATGGGAACCTCCAAAGTAGAAATTTACCTAGCTTCCCCGAGAACCGCCGCAGCCTGCGCTGTGGCTGGTAAGATCGTAAGCCCGGTCTGAAAATTGATATAATCAGAGACTGCCGCAAATTCCGAAAACGGCTTGCGGCTGTCCCGTTGCAGGAGAAACAATGAAACAGCAAAAAAAGGAAAAGACAAATGTGATGCGTCTTCTGGATGCGGCGGGCATTTCCTACCGCGTCCAGGAGTATGAAGTGGACGAGAACGACCTCTCTGGCATTCATGTAGCCAACCAGATTGGCGAGGACCCGGACAGCGTCTTCAAAACCCTGGTCTTAAAGGGCGAGAAGCGCGGCTTTTTAGTCTGCTGCATTCCGGTAGCGGAAGAGCTGGACTTAAAGAAGGTCGCCCGCGCTGTGGGAGACAAGAAAGTGGAGATGCTTCCCATGAAGGAGCTTCTCCCCACCACCGGATATATCCGCGGTGGCTGCTCCCCCATCGGCATGAAGAAGAAGTTCCCCACTTATATAGAAGAAACGGCCGTTTTATTCGATGAAATTGCGGTCAGCGCCGGCATCCGGGGCGCTCAGGTCATCTTAAATCCGGAAGATTTAAAGGCCTACACCGAGGCAGAATATGCCAGCCTGACCATCGAATAGGCAGGATGAAAACAGAAGACTGATTTACATAAAAAAGAGCCGACCTTGTTCGACTCTTTTTTTATGACGGTATAATTAACAAAAATGTAATAATTGCTTAACACTTCGGAAGAAATATGAAACAAAAAAATGGCTGTTTAGGCGGTGCATCTTTGTGCAAAGCTATAGAAAAGGCGAAAATCCTGAAAATTCCGGGTGGCAGATATGACAAAAGTGTGAAAAACTTATTGACAGTTTCACTTGTCCCCCACTATAATATCGCCTGACACAGAAAAACGAGTGATTTCAGGACTTGACTCCCACTTTAAGTCAGAAAAATGCCATATTTAGGGAATCACATAATTGAAAGGAGCACAATATGTATCCATTTTGCTCATTTCTCCAGGCGGTGTGCCAGCTTGTAAAACACATCTTCACCCCGGTGGTAAAGATGACCAGGCGTTTATACCGCAGCGCGGCCATTCTCATGACCGGGACTGCAGTGGTAGCTGTTATGACTTTTTCATCAGCCGGATTTGCGGCAGGCGGACACAATGCCCTGACCGCGTACGCTGAGACCTCCGATGGCGAGGTTCCGGAAACGGAAGCACCGGAAGAGGCAGCAGAAGAAGTATCTGGGGAAACGCAACAGTTCACGGAAGCAAAGATACAACTGCGTCTTACAGATCCTGACAATTTGAGGAGCGGACAGCTCCTTGTGGGCGATACAATAGCAAGAAATGTACAGGAACAGAATGCGGTACGTCAGGAACAGAAGGCGGTCATTGAAGAGACCGAGCAGGAAATTGCGCGGGTCGAGGAAGAACGCCGCAGACAGGCCGAAGAGGAAGCGGCGAGAAAAGCAGAAGAGGAGCGGCGCCACGCAGCGGCGGAAGCAGTCCGGGCCTCATCGGTTATTTCTTTTTCCGATCAGGACTATGAGGTCTTAAAGCGCATTGTGGAGGCCGAGGCAGGCGGCTGCGATATGCAGGGAAGAATCCTGGTAGCCAACGTCATTTTAAACCGGGTGCGGGACGCGGAATTTCCGTCCACCATCACGGATGTGGTGTACCAGCGGTCCCAGTTTTCCCCGGTCAGCGACGGGCGGCTGAACAGCTGCAGCGTATCGGAGAAGACGGTGGAAGCCGTAAACCGGGCACTTGCCGGGGAAGATTATTCCCAGGGCGCGCTGTTCTTCATGAACCGGATCCGGTCCCGTTCCAGCAACGTCAGCTGGTTCGACCGTAACCTCACCTACCTGTTCCAGCACGAAAAGCATGAGTTCTTTCGATAAAGAAACCGGAAAAACAGGCCTGCCGTATCAAAAACGCAGAAAATCTGATAAAAGTCAGACAAACTGTTGGTATGGCAGAAAAACGAAAAGAGAGTCCATTTGGATTCTCTTTTTGTGCATAAGGGAAAACTTAAAAAAACACTGTATACATAATCCAAAACTTATGGGTGATATGAGTGTTTTGTTATGGATTTTTTATTTCCAAATATTGACTTTTTCTTCACACAATGAGATAATAAACGCGAATTTCGGTAAAAATTTATATCGAGTAAAGTGAAAGAGAGGTTGAATGAAGATGGCAAATATCGATTTAAGTCAGTATGGTATTACCGGAACCACTGAGGTGGTTTACAATCCTTCTTATGAGATGTTATTTGAGGAAGAGACCAAAGAGAGTCTGGAAGGATATGAGAAGGGACAGGTCAGCGAGCTTGGCGCTGTCAACGTTATGACCGGTATCTATACAGGTCGTTCACCTAAAGACAAATATATCGTGATGGATGAGAACTCCAAGGACACTGTTTGGTGGACCTCCGACGAGTACAAAAACGACAACCATCCGGCAAGCAAAGAGGCATGGGAAGCAGTAAAAGAGATCGCTAAGAAAGAGCTCTCCAACAAGAGACTGTTCGTAGTAGATGCATTCTGCGGCGCAAACAAAGACACCCGCATGGCTATCCGCTTCATCGTGGAAGTTGCATGGCAGGCACATTTCGTAACCAACATGTTCATCAAGCCAACCGCTGAAGAACTGAAAGACTTCAAGCCGGATTTCGTTGTTTACAACGCATCCAAGGCAAAAGTAGAGAACTACAAAGAGCTTGGCTTAAACTCCGAGACCGCAGTTGTATTCAACATTACCAGCCGTGAGCAGGTTATCATCAACACCTGGTACGGTGGTGAGATGAAGAAGGGTATGTTCTCCATGATGAACTACTACCTGCCGTTAAAGGGCATCGCTTCCATGCACTGCTCCGCTAACACTGACTTAAACGGTGAGAACACCGCTATCTTCTTCGGTCTGTCCGGTACCGGCAAGACCACCCTTTCTACCGACCCGAAGCGTCTCCTCATCGGTGATGACGAGCACGGCTGGGACGACAACGGCGTATTCAACTTCGAGGGCGGCTGCTACGCAAAGGTTATCAACCTGGACAAAGATTCCGAGCCGGATATCTACAACGCAATCAAGAGAAACGCACTGCTTGAGAACGTTACCCTGGACGCAGAGGGCAAGATTGATTTCGCAGACAAGAGCGTAACCGAGAATACCCGTGTATCTTACCCGATCGACCATATCAAGAACATTGTACGCCCGATCTCCGCAGCACCGGCAGCTAAGAACGTAATCTTCCTGTCCGCAGATGCATTCGGCGTACTTCCGCCGGTATCCATTCTGACTCCGGAGCAGACCCAGTACTACTTCCTGTCCGGTTTCACTGCTAAGTTAGCAGGTACCGAGCGCGGTATTACCGAGCCGACCCCGACCTTCTCCGCTTGCTTCGGCCAGGCATTCCTGGAGCTGCATCCGACCAAGTACGCAGAAGAGCTGGTTAAGAAGATGGAGAAGAGCGGTGCGAAAGCATATCTGGTTAACACCGGATGGAACGGCACCGGCAAGCGTATCTCCATCAAAGATACCCGTGGCATCATTGATGCAATCTTAAACGGTTCCATCAACGCTGCACCGACCAAACAGCTTCCGTACTTCAACTTCGAGATCCCGACCGAGCTTCCGGGCGTAGACACCGGCATCCTCGATCCGAGAGATACCTACGCAGATGCTGCTGAGTGGGAGACCAAGGCAAAAGATCTGGCACAGCGTTTCACCAAGAACTTCGCAAAATACGAAGGCAACGCAGCAGGCAAGGCTCTGGTTGCAGCAGGCCCGCAGATCTAATCGCGTAAACAATTACACATTGCAATACATATGGAAAAGCTGCCCTTGTGGCAGCTTTTCTGTTTTCTGGGAAATGCTGTCTTATAAAACAGGAATAGGCAGACGCGTGTTTTTCTGATATACTGAAACAATGATTTGCAATAAAAAGGAGCATGAAATGAAAAAATATCTGTTTTTTGATTTGGACGGAACCCTCACCGATTCCGCGGAGGGCATCACCAATTCTGTGGCTTATGTACTGGCACGTTACGGAATCAAAGTGGAAGATAAGAGCAGTCTGAATGTGTTCGTAGGCCCGCCGCTGGTGGAAAGCTTTATGAAATACTATGGATTTGACCGGGAAAAGGCGAAAGCATCCGTAGGCATCTACCGGGAGTACTTTGAGGATAAGGGCATGTTTGAGAATGCGGTTTATCCGGGCATTCCGGAACTTCTGGACGGTCTTAGAAAAGACGGATATAAGCTCTATGTGGCAACCTCCAAGCCGGAGCAGTACTCCGTGAAAATTCTGGAGCATTTCGGCCTGGCAGAGTATTTTGAGATGATCGGCGGTGCCGACATGAATGAGACCAGAGTTCACAAAGGAGACGTGATCCGTTACGTTATGGAAAGCTGCGGTCTTATCAATCCGGATGAGATTGTTATGGTCGGAGACCGCGAAAACGACATGAACGGCGCAAAGCAGAACCATATGGACAGCGTCGGTGTCCTTTACGGCTACGGAAGCCGCGAAGAACTGGAAAATGCCGGTGCCGGACATATTGCGGAAACGGTAGAGGAACTGGGAAAGGTTCTGCGGTATCTGTAAAACAAAAGGAGCATGACCCAAATCATCATTCGTTGATTCAGACCATGCTCCTTTTACATTTCAAAAAATGAATTTATTTGGACTTTCCGTATTTCTCCTCGCAGTACATGCAGCGGTAAGTCTCGGTCTTCTCATCTGCCAGATAGAAGATGTGCGGCAGCTCCTGCTCGATGGAGGTGATGCAGCGCGGATTCTTGCAGCGGATCACGTTGGTGATCTTTTTCGGCAGCTTCAGCGCTTTCTTCTCGGTAATCTTGTTGTCACGGATGACATTGACCGTGATGTTGTGGTCGATGTAGCCCAGAACGTCCAGGTCGATGTTATCGATCGGGCCCTCTACTTTGATGATGTCCTTGCGGCCCATCTTGTTGCTTCGCGCGTTCTTGATGATGGCTACCTGACAGTCGGTGAGACGGTCAAGACCAAGGTGATAGTAAATGTCAAGGCTCTTACCAGCCTGAATGTGATCCAGAACAACGCCTTCCTGTAATCCACTAATATTTAACATGGTTTTTCCACCTCCAGTAAAGTCATGATCAGAGCCATACGAACATATACACCGTACTGAGCCTGTCTGAAATAAGCAGCTCTCGGGTCATCATCCACCTCGGTGGAGATTTCGTTTACACGCGGGAGCGGATGCAGCACGTACATATCTTCCTTGGCGAGGTCCATTTTTGCTTTGTCCAGAATGTAGCTGTCTTTTAAGCGGATGTAATCCTCCTCGTTGAAGAAACGCTCTTTCTGAACACGGGTCATGTAGAGGATGTCAAGCTCCGGGATAGCGGCATCCAGGTTGGAAACTTCCTTAAACTCAATGCCCTTTGCGCGGAGTACATCTTCGCGGATATATTCCGGAACCTTTAACTCGTCCGGGGAAATGAGTACGAAACGGACATTCGGATAGCGGACCATAGCGTTGATCAGGGAATGAACGGTACGGCCGAATTTTAAGTCACCGCAAAGACCGATGGTTAAGTTGTCCAGGCGGCCCTTTAAGGAGCGGATGGTCATTAAGTCGGTCAGGGTCTGGGTCGGATGCTGATGACCGCCGTCGCCTGCGTTGATAACCGGGATCTGGGAGTGCATGGAAGCAACCAGCGCGGAACCCTCTTTCGGATGACGCATAGCAGCGATATCTGCGTAGCAGGAAATCATGCGGATGGTATCTGCAACACTCTCACCTTTTGCTGCGGAGCTGGAATTGGCCGAAGAAAAACCAAGTACGCTACCACCTAAGCTTAACATAGCGGATTCAAAGCTAAGACGGGTTCTTGTACTTGGTTCATAGAAAAGAGTAGCCAGTTTTTTGCCATCACAAACGTGAGCATATTTTTTGAGGTTGTGTTCGATATCAGATGCCAGTGTCAGTAACTCGTTGGTCTCTTCAACGGAAAAATCCAACGGATTCAACAAATGTCTCATAACGTATCTCCTTTGCTTTTTCTCTGGCGGCCCAAACTTCTGGCCGCAGGTCTTAGGACATTATAGCGGAAAACATGTTAGATTACCAGTCCCTTTTTTAGAAAATATTTCATAAAAATTAGCGGGATCTAACGGTTATTTTTTGGATAATTTTTTCCCGGGGTCACGTAATGAATCTGTAAGGAAGATTAAGAAAAAGCGGATATCTTAAATGACAGGTTCATGGTATGATGTGCATGAACAGACAGGAATGCCTGACAAAGGGAGAAGAACAATTTCATGGAAGAGAAGAAAACACCTGTCATCCGGGTGAAAAACTTATATAAAATTTATCAGGTGGGGACAAACAAGGTCTATGCCTTAAACGGTGTGGATTTCACCATGTACAAGGGAGAGTTTTGTGCTATAGTCGGTCCGTCCGGCTCCGGCAAGTCCACGCTTCTGAATATGCTGGCCGGTCTGGAAAAGCCAACAAAGGGCGAGATCATCATAGCCGGAAAGCACATGGAGCGGATGGATGAGAACCAGCTGGTGCAGTTTCGGCGGGAGAACGTGGGCTTTATCTTCCAGTCCTATAACCTGCTGAAAACACTAAATGCGGTGGAGAACGTGGCACTGCCTCTTTCCTTCCGCGGTGTGCCGAAGAAGATCCGCAACGCGAAAGCGGAGGAATATTTAAAGCTGGTTGGTCTGGAAAAACAGATGAAGCATATGGCCAACGCCATGTCCGGCGGCCAGCAGCAGCGTGTGGGTATCGCAAGGGCACTGGTGGTAAATCCCAAGATCATCTTCGCGGATGAGCCGACGGGAAACCTGGACTCCAAAACTACCATGGAAGTGCTAAAGCTCATGCAGCGCATTGTGCGGGAACAGCAGCAGACCCTGGTTATGGTTACCCATGATAACTACATTGCCGGGTTTGCGGACCGGCAGTTCCACATCGTGGACGGAAAGATTTTAAAAATCGAGGAAAAGAAAAAAGAAACGGAAGAAGCAGGAAACGATGCTTTGAAAAGAGGAGAAGAGTCATGAAAAAAATGAGATGGAAGCGATTTGCGGCCTTTGCGCTGGCCGTGATGCTGTTTGCGGGCGCGGTACCGGTGGCAGAGCCGGTGCAGGCGTACGCGTCGGAGGTGTCAGTATATTCCGATAAGATTCAGCGCGGAAAAACAGGAAAATCCATGACGCTGAGCTTTACGATCAAAAATACCAGCGGAAGTGAGATCAAAGACGCAAAGATTGCCTTTGACACCAGCGGCGGCGAAATCTGGGATGACGACGAGGAAGACCGCCAGTATGGCTATTCCTTTCCATTTGAGGTGACCGGAAAGCTGAACGATACGGACCACCCAAAGGGAATCGGGAATATTTCTGATGGAAAAGAGAAAAAGGTATCCCTGACCGGTACGGTGCGCCGGGATCTGTCAGAGGGCTATTATAAAGTTCCAGTAGTTGTCATGAGCAAAGACGGAGGCTGGATCGGGCAGGAGGATCTGCGCGTCTGGATTACCAAATCCACCTCCACAGACGACGATGACGACGACACCAACAAGACTTATGATTTTGTTCTGGGCGAAGGCCAGGACGCGCCCCGGGGCGCTTACCCGGAAGTGATGAATTTCTCCATCGGCCTGCGCAACAACAGTCCGGCTACGGTGTACAACGTGAAGGCCAGTATGGTTCTGGACGCAGACAGCACCAAGTTCCCGTTCGAGATCAACGATGCCAACTACGACCGGATGTTTGAAAAGATCGCGGTGGATGAGACGGTGCAGCTGGATTACAGCTTCGCCATCCGCAAGGACTCCTACACGGGGTATTACCCGATTGCCATGAAGATATACTATTCGGACAGTTCCACCGGCGAGGAGTTAAAGACCTTTGAGACTTCCTTCTTTGTACATATTGTAAGCAAGCCGACCAAGGATGATTACGACGAGTTCAACGAGCACGACCGCACCAAGGCCCGTCTCATCATTGACGGTTATACCACGGATCCGGAGACGATTGTGGCAGGAGAAAGCTTCAATCTGCTTCTGACGGTGAAAAACGCATCCAGCAGTGTGTCTGCTTCCGATATTCTGCTGACCATGGAGTCGGAAAAGGTTTCTGACAGTCCGGTATTTACCACAGAATCCGGTTCCAGTTCCACGGCCATCAGTTCCCTGGGAGCGGGTGCCACCGCCCAGGTGAGCTTCCGCATGAGTTCCCGGCCCGGAGTAGACCAGCGCTCCTACGGCATTACCATCAAGGCAAACTACGACAGCCCGGAGTTTAAGAACGCAGAGGATAGCATGTCGGTGGATATCCCGGTGAAGCAGATTCCGCGCCTGAATACCGGAACCTTTGAGGTGATGCCGGATTCCATTAACGTGGGCGAGGAGTCTAACGTCATGTTCGGCATCAACAACACCGGTAAGGTGACTCTGTATAACGTGATGGCGCGTTTTGAGGCAGACTCCATCCAGACAACCGATACCTACGTCGGCAATATCAAGTCCGGAGAGACCGGCAATGTGGACTGCATGGTAACCGGTGCGGCACCCACTGCGGATGATGGCAAGGTGAAGGTTATCATTTCCTATGAAGATGAAAATGGTGAGGTGTCGGAGGTAGAAAAAGAGCTGACGCTCTATGTCAGTGAACCGGCTCCGGACATGGACGATATGGACATGAGCGGCTATGACGAAATGCCACAGGAAGAGCCGGGACCGCTGCAGAAATATGGAAAGGTGATTCTGGCTGCAGTTGTGATCGTTGGGGCAGCCGTGGGTGGAACCATATTTATGAAACACAGAAAACGAAAGAAAGACGCTGCGTTGCTGGCCACTGAGGACGAAGTGAGCGAAGAGATGGATGATAAAGAGGAAAAATAGACGATGAAATTTGTGGATCTGCTGGCCATGAGCCTGAAAAATTTAAGCAGAAGAAAACTGAGGACCGCACTGACGGTCCTTGGCGTCGTGATCGGCACGGCATCCATCGTGGTCATGGTTTCCCTCGGCATCGGTCTCAGTGAAATGAACCGGGAACTGATTTCCTCCTTCGGAAGCCTGACCGAGATCAATGTGGAAAATCCCTATAGCGGGGACAGCTCCAAAGATCCCCTGTACCTGACGGAAGATGTGGTAAAGCAGATGAAACGCCTCCCTTATGTAACGGATGTGTACCCGATGCTACAGGTGAATGTGCTGCTGCAGCAGGGCAAATATTCCAGCAATGTTACGTTAAATGGCGCACCCTATGAATACCTGAAAAAGATTCCACTGGGACAGGGAAAGCTTTCAGATCCATCGGATAAGGAACTGAAACTGATCTACGGAAATGCCATGATCCAGTGGTTCACGGATTCCAAAGGGAACAATACCTACTGGGAGACCGGTCAGCTGCCAGATGTGGATTTTATGGGTAAGCCCATGTTTGCCATTTTTGATACGGACACTTATTACCAGTCCCAGGGCGGAGGAGAAGATGCCCCGAAACCGCCGAAAAAGTATCTGATCAAGGCAGACGGTGTGGTGGAAGGCGGTGTGGATGATTACAACAGTTATGCCTACAATGTGTATACAAGACTTGACCTTCTGGAAACCCAGTTGAAGAAAATCTTCAAAAAGCGCGCGATTCCGGGCCAGCCGACCAATAAAAAAGGAAAGCCCTACCGGTATCTCATTTACAATTCCTGCATCGTGAACGTAGATGATGTGGAGCATGTGGAGACCGTGCAGAAGAAACTCACCGACATGGGCTTTCAGGCTTCCAGCAACGCGGACTGGATGAAGCAGTCCGAACAGCAGTCCAACATGATTCAGGCCGTGCTTGGCGGCATTGGCGCGGTATCCCTGTTTGTAGCCGCCATCGGCATTGCCAACACCATGATGATGTCCATCTACGAGCGCACAAAGGAGATTGGCATCATCAAGGTACTGGGCTGTGACATGAAGGTGATCCGCAACATGTTTCTGCTGGAATCCGGCTTTATCGGATTTATGGGCGGCGTTATGGGTCTGCTTTTCAGCGAAGGGGTGTCCTTTGCCATCAATCACCTGCTGAATGTCGGCCAGGCTATGACCGGAATGAGCGGGAATATCTCCCGGATTCCGCTGTGGCTGGCAGCAGCTTCCCTGGCCTTTGCCGTGTTCATCGGCATGGCCGCCGGATTCTTCCCGGCCCTGCGTGCCATGAAGTTAAGTCCGCTGGCAGCAATCCGCAACGAGTAACAGTTGTTTGAACATGGCGCAAGCTGCAATTTGTCAGTCGGAAACAATGCGTAAACAAAGTACGTACAGCAAAAAATACTTGCATTTTCTGACAGAATCCGCTATCCTGTATACAGAGCGTGCGACTGGCGGAAAAAGTGGGGAACCACGGGGGAGCACGTAGGTTAAGAATTGCCGGCCGCCTGGGCACCATGTTTTTGTGGTACTCAGGCGGCCTTTTTTAGACTCATTCAGACTGCAAAACATGGAAACAGTGAGAACCATCAATGTTTATTCATAGGAGGAATCAGCAATGAAACAGTTATCCCTGCAGGAAGAGTTACAGGCAAACGCGTACCCGGGAAGAGGAATCGTCATCGGTAAAACACCGGACGGAACCAAAGCAGTGACTGCTTACTTCATCATGGGACGCAGCGAGAACAGCCGCAACCGTGTGTTTGTGGAAGATGGGGAGGGCATCCGCACCCAGGCCTTTGACCCGAGCAAGCTGACCGATCCGAGCCTGATTATTTACGCTCCGGTCCGGGTTCTTGGTAACAAGACCATTGTGACCAACGGCGATCAGACCGACACCATCTACGAGGGCATGGACAAACAGCTCACCTTTGAGCAGTCCCTCAGAAGCCGTGAGTTTGAGCCGGACGCGCCGAACTACACTCCTCGTATTTCCGGCATTCTTCATATGGAAAACGGACGTTACAACTACGCCATGTCCATCTTAAAGAGCAACAACGGCAACCCGGATGCCTGCAACCGCTACACCTTCGCTTACGAGAATCCGGTGGCTGGAGAGGGCCATTTCATCCACACCTACATGCACGACGGCAATCCGCTCCCGAGCTTTGAGGGCGAGCCGAAGCTGGTCGGCATTCTGGATGACATGGACGCATTCACCGACATGCTGTGGAACAGCTTAAACCCGGACAACAAGGTTTCTCTGTTTGTGCGCTACATTGATATCGCAACCGGCGCATACGAGACAAAGATCGTGAATAAAAACAAATAAGGGAAAGGGAGATACGAAGATGAACGAGATGGAATTAAAATATGGCTGTAACCCGAATCAGAAACCGGCAAGAGTTTTCATGCACAACGACAAGGATCTTCCGTTTCAGGTTTTAAGCGGAAGACCTGGTTATATCAACCTCTTAGATGCTTTCAATGGCTGGCAGTTAGTCCGTGAATTAAAAAAAGCTACAGGACTTCCGGCAGCAGCTTCCTTTAAGCACGTTTCTCCGGCCGGGGCAGCAGTGGGTCTGCCGCTTTCCGAGACTCTGGCAAAGATTTACTGGGTAGACGATATGGGAGAACTTTCCCCACTGGCCAGCGCCTATGCGAGAGCCCGCGGCGCAGACCGTATGTCCTCCTTCGGAGATTTTATTTCCCTGTCCGATGTCTGTGATGTTTCCACCGCAAAGCTCATCAAGCGTGAGGTATCCGACGGTGTCATTGCGCCGGGATATGAGCCGGAGGCACTGGAAATCTTAAAAGAGAAGAAAAAAGGCAATTACTGTGTGATCCAGATCAATCCGGATTACGAGCCGGAGCCAATTGAGCGCAAGCAGGTGTTTGGTGTGGTATTCGAGCAGGGCAGAAACAACCTGGATATCAACAAAGAGATGCTGGCTAATGTCGTAACCGAGAATAAGGAAATCCCGGATCAGGCAAAGATCGATCTGGTGATCTCCCTCATCACCTTAAAATACACCCAGTCCAACTCTGTCTGCTATGCAAAGGACGGTCAGGCCATTGGCATCGGCGCAGGCCAGCAGTCCCGCGTACACTGCACCAGACTGGCAGGCCAGAAGGCAGACAACTGGTTTTTACGCCAGGCTCCGCAGGTGCTGAACCTGCAGTTCGTGGACGGTATCAAGCGTGCGGACCGCGACAACGCCATTGACGTTTACATTGGCGACGAGTACATGGATGTGCTGGCAGATGGCGTATGGGAGAAGACCTTTAAGGTAAAACCGCCGGTATTCACCAAGGAGGAGAAGCGTGCATGGCTGGATCAGATGACCGATGTGGCACTGGGATCCGACGCTTTCTTCCCGTTCGGTGACAATATCGAGCGCGCACATAAGAGCGGCGTGAAATACATTGCGCAGCCGGGCGGTTCCGTTCGCGATGACAACGTGATCGAGACCTGCAACAAATACAACATGGCGATGGCCTTCACCGGCATCCGCCTGTTCCACCACTAAAAAAGCATGGAAACTCCTGCGTTCTGGTGGATTACGAAAACATGAATTGGAGGATGAAAAGATGTTTATTACCTGTTTGGACCTGGAAGGAGTTTTAGTACCGGAAATCTGGATCGCGTTCGCGGAGGCCAGCGGCATCCCGGAGTTAAAGCGCACCACCCGCGATGAGCCGGACTACGATAAGCTGATGAAATGGCGCCTTGGCATTTTAAAGGAGCACGGACTCGGATTAAAAGAGATCCAGGAGACCATCGAGAAGATTGACCCGATGCCGGGGGCAAGAGAGTTCTTAGACGAGCTTCGGGAGCTGGGACAGGTAATCATCATCAGTGACACCTTCACCCAGTTCGCAAAGCCGCTTATGAAAAAGCTGGGCTGGCCGACTATTTTCTGCAACGAGCTGGAAGTAGCGGAGGACGGCGAGATCACCGGATTTAAGATGCGCATTGAGCAGTCCAAGCTCAGCACCGTCAAGGCGCTGCAGTCCATCGGCTTTGAGACCATTGCCAGCGGCGACAGCTACAACGACCTTGGCATGATCCGCGCCAGCAAGGCCGGCTTCCTCTTTAAGAGCACCGACCAGATCAAAAACGACAACCCGGATCTCCCGGCGTATGAGACCTATGATGAGCTGCTGGCAGCGATTAAGGCAGCGGTGTAAAACAGAACAGAAACGATAATAGACAGCGCGGCGAAAAACAGCCGCGCTGTTTTTCTGCACGCATTTTCTGCCGGAAAAGATTCAAAAAGCCGGAAAAATGTGCTATGCTCATATCAGACTTGCCGCTGCAACCGCATTTTGCAGACAGCAGCGGGATTTTTTGAAGGAGAAGAACATATGCGTACAAAACGATTAGGCGATATGCTTCTGGAGCTTGGGCTGATCACACAGGATCAGTTAAAGGAAGCCCTGGAATTCCAGTCCAAGGAGAAAGAGCGTCTGGGAACGATTCTGATCAAACATAATTTCATTACGGAGGGACAGCTCATTGACGCCCTGCGCATGCAGCTTGGTATCGATTACATTGACTTAACCAAGATCGACATTGCGCCGGAGATGTCCCAGTATGTGCCGAAGAACCTGGCGAAACGCATGAACGTAGTTCCGGTGCGCATCTCCAAAGACCAGCTGTTTCTGGCCATGGCAGACCCGCTGAACTTCATGGCCATTGAGGAGGCACAGCGTACTTCCAGGAAGCGCATTGTGCCGATGATCGCTTCGGAACCGGCGGTAAAGCGTGCCATCAACGTCCTCTACGGCAATGAGGGCGCAGCTCAGGCTATGGCCCAGATCCGCGCGGAGAGTGCGGCCACCCAGGAGCAGGAAGCGGCGAGAACCCAGGAAAATCAGGAAAATGCCACTCCGATGGTGCGCCTGGTCAATTCCATCATTGAGCGTGCCTACTCCGAGAACGCCTCCGATATCCATTTTGAGCCGAACGAGGAGGAAATGGTGGTCCGCATGCGTATTGACGGACAGCTGCACCGCATCATGACTATTCCGGGAGAACTGAAGGACTCTGTCATTTCCCGTTTGAAAATTATGTCCCGCCTGGATATCGTGGAAAAACGAATTCCCCAGGATGGCCGTGCCGTACTTCCCATGAAGGGCACCGACCTGGATATGCGAACCTCCACACTGCCGACCATCTACGGCGAGAAGGTAGTTATCCGAATCCTGCGCCGCAACGAAGAATCCTTAAACCGCCGCGGCATTGGCATTCCGCCACTGGAGGACGCGAAGATTGACAAGCTGCTGGGATTGACCTCCGGCGTCATCATGATCGTGGGTCCGACGGGTTCTGGTAAATCCTCCACCATGTACACCCTGGTGCGCGAACTTCTTTCCGACCGCACCAACCTGATCACACTGGAGGATCCGGTGGAGTATCACATCAAGGGGGCGACCCAGGTACAGATCAATGAGAAGGTCGGACTGACCTTTGCCTCCGGCCTGCGCTCCATCTTGCGTCAGGACCCGGATATCATCTGCGTCGGTGAGATCCGTGACGGCGAGACCGCTGAGATCGCCATGCGCGCGGCTATGACCGGACACCTCGTCATCACCACGGTGCATACGGAAGATGCCATTTCCGCAATTGACCGCCTGCGCGACATGGGTGTGCCGCCGTATCTGATCGCGGCAGGCCTGCGTGGCGTCATTTCCCAGCGCCTCCTGCGCCGCATTTGTCCAAGCTGCAAGCAGGAGATCGTGCCGCCGAAGAAGGCTCTGGAACTGGCCGGGCTGCCGGATATTCCGGGCCAGAAATACTGGCAGGGCGCCGGATGCGACCAGTGCTTCCGCTCCGGCTACCGGGGACGAATCGGTGTGTTTGAGGTCATGACCATTCAGGAAGGCCTGCGCCGCTGTATTCTGGAGGGAGCGGACCGCCGTAGGTTTATGGAGACAGCAAAGCAGGAGAGCGGCTATGTGCCCATGTCGGAGCACGCCGCAAAGCTGGTGGAGAACGGAACCACTACGGTGGATGAGATGATCCGCACCTTAACAACACTGTAAGCGGAAATGGAAAGGAATCCTATGTATAATATAGAAGATTTGATTGGAATGGCAGCAGGGGAAGGCGCGTCGGATGTGCATCTGATCGCGGGCCTTCCGCCCAAATGCCGCATTGACGGACAGGTTATGACTCTGACCGAGGGCGTATTGTCCCATGAGGACTGCGAGGAGTACGGCCGTCAGCTGGCGGGAGAACATTTAAAAAGAATAGCAGAGATCGGACAGCTGGATTTTTCTGCCACCATCGCAGGGCGGCGCATCCGAATCAACCTGTTCCGCCAGCAGGGCTCCGTGTCCGCGGCGCTTCGAATCTTAAGCAACACGATTCCGCAGCTGGAGGATCTGGGGCTGCCCCAGGCGGTGCGCCAGTTTTCCCGCTGGAACAAGGGCATTGTGCTGGTGACCGGTGAGACCGGAAGCGGTAAATCCACCACGCTGGCGGCAATTCTGGACGAGATCAACCGCAACCGCCCGCTGCATATCATCACCCTGGAGGATCCGATCGAGTATGTATACACGCCGCAGCGTGCCATCATCAACCAGAGAGAGGTGGGGATGGACGTGGAAGATTATGAACACGGACTGTACGCGGCGCTCCGGGAAGACCCGGATGTTATTCTCATCGGAGAGATGCGAAGCCCGGAGACCATTGAGACGGCGCTGATGGCAGCGGAGACCGGCCATCTGGTATTCTCCACCATTCACACCAATTCCGCGGTGGACAGCATTGACCGAATCGTGGGCGTGTTCCCGGAGAACAAGCAGCCCCAGATCCGCCTGCAGCTGTCCATGACTCTGCGTGCCGTGCTGGCTCAGCAGCTGGTGCCGAGAGCTACAGGCCGTGGCCGCGCCGCCGCCTGCGAGCTCATGATGATTACGCCGCCCATCAGAAATCTGATCCGCGATGGCAAGACCCCGCAGATGCAGAGCTATCTGCTATCCGGAGCGAAGGATGGTTCCGTAACGATGGATCATTTCCTGCTGGAGCTGGCAAACAAGGGAATCATTATGCCGGAGACCGCGGTGGAGGCAGCGGATGACCCGGGCGAGATGAGCAAAAGTTTAATGATGTTTTAGAAGTGAGCAGAATCCTGCCATTTTGGATGGGGTTCTGCTTTTTTCCTTTTATACAGCGGAATGATATGAGTGGTTGCGGAAAATTTGCAAGTCTTTTTTCTTTTTTGCGGCAGTTTTTGTCATGAAAAATGTATTTTTTTTAGTACAATCCATACAGCACCTGATGCTTTTCTTTACAAACAATTCTGCTGATGTTAAGATTACGTTACAGAGTGCTAAAAGCTCTTGTGATTCTCATAAAGTTTTGGTAATGTTAGGGTTTGGAGGAAAAAACAATGCCGAATTTTTCATATCGGGCGCTCGGCCGGGACGGGAAAGAAGTCCGCGGAGTGCTTCAGGCAGAAAATCAGACAGCGGCTGCATCCCGAATCCGTGACAATTACCCGGTACTCTTAAGTATCAGCCGTCAGGCCGAGAAAAAGAAAACTGCTAATATCCTGGAAACGGAGATTGGAAATAAAAAAATCAGTGCCAAGAACCTCTCTATTTTGTGTTCCCAGTTTGCCATTACGCTTCGTTCCGGTATGTCCGTGGCAAGAGCCATGCAGATGCTGGCCGGGCAGTGCAGCGACAAGCGGCTGCGCAAGGTTATGGAAGAAGCTGGGAAAGAGGTTGCTGCGGGCAGCACCGTAGCGGCTGCGCTGGAACAATATCAGGAGCGGTTTCCATTAACCTTTATTGAGACGATCCGTGCGGGAGAGCAGTCCGGTACGCTGGACAAGTCCTTCGACCGCTTATACAAGTTTTACGACAAGGCTTACAAGACCACCGAAAAAATCAAAGGCGCCCTGACCTACCCGATGTTTGTCATTGCCATAGCGGTGGTGGTAGTCATTGTGGTTATGGCCAAGGTGATTCCGACACTGGCCGATGTATTCGCGGATCTGGGCGGAGAGCTTCCGCTGATCACCCGAATGCTCATCGGTACCTCAGATTTCTTCGCAAAGTGGTGGATTCTGATGCTGGCCGTGCTGCTGGGACTGAAACTTCTTTCCGCAACCTACAGCAGAACGGAAAACGGCAAGATTCAGAAAGCACAGCTTGCGTTAAAGCTTCCGCTGATCGGAACCATCAACCGGATGAACGCGGCAGCTCAGTTCGCAAACACCATGTCGGTGCTTCTGGCAGCCGGTATCACGCTGGATCAGGCCATAGACACCACAGCCAAGGTCATGGACAATGCGTTATTCCAAACCGAAGTCCGTTCCATGAAGGAAGGCATTGAACAGGGCCGGACCCTTTCCGACTGTCTGAGAGGCAAACCGTGCTTCCCACAGACCATGATCGACATGTGCGCCGTGGGAGAGGAAACCGGTGAGCTGGAAGAAACCCTGGAGAACGTGGCTGACTATTACACCAACGAGGCTGACTACCGGGTGCAACGACTCTTAGCCATGCTGGAGCCGACACTGCTGGTGCTGCTGTCCATCTTTGCGGGAATCATTGTCATATCCATTTATCTGCCAATCTTCACCATGTACGATCTGATGTAAGGTCCGGGAGTGTGAGTGGGAGCGTTACAGCAAAGGAAACAGAATGATACGGGACGCAGAAGTCCCGTTCAGAAATAAAAAGTTTACAAAGGAGTATGATTTTTATGAAGAACTTACTGAAGAAGTTCCGTGAGAACAAAAAAGGTTTTACCCTGGCAGAGCTGCTGGTAGTAGTAGCAATCGTAGGTATTCTGGTTGCAATCTCTATTCCGGTGTTTACCTCTCAGCTGGGTAAGGCAAGAAAGGCAACTAACCAGGCAAACATGCGAGCTGCGAAGGCAGCAGCAGTTGCACAGTATATGACTGATGGTGAAACTGGTCAAAAATACTATGAGTACGATTTAAACAATGGAATTGCAAAGTCCATTGTTAAACTTAATCTTACCGATGCAAATGTAAAAACCATTGACGAAGCGGACGATGATAAACGTTATACAGAAATCGAGGTTTCTGTTAAGGCATCTACTGTAGAATCCAATAACAATACAGGTGTTGATACTACTAAGGATGATGGTAGTGTAGTTATTTATGTAAAATAATTCTGAAACCACATACAGTGGATGAGAGGATGGGGTTTCCCATCCTCTCTTTACTATATGGAAAAAAGATGCCCGGTTTTGCTCAATAAGAGTGTAGTAGATTACCATAGAATCTGATTACAAGGGGGAAAACATGAGAGAAAAATTATCGAAGTTAAATAAATCTGGTTTTACATTGGCGGAACTCCTTGTGGTGGTTGCTATTATAGGCGTTTTGGTGGCAGTCAGCATTCCGATATTTACAGCACAGCGGAGAAAGGCCATCATTGCGGCCAACAAAGCCAACATCCGTGCGGCGAGAGCAGCGGTTGTGGCGGCTCTATACGATGACACCTCGAAACTGGACATGACCACCGTCAAAAACGATACGGATGTTTCCTATTTTGTATATGACGTAAAGTCCGGAGCAATCGAGATCGGTGCATCCGGAAAAGGCTTTAACAATGCTACTTACACATACGATGGAAAAACGCAGAATTTCAACGCCTGGGGAAGATACTTCAGTGATCAGGCGAAAACGAAGGTCTGTGATAAGATTATCATCTATGTAGGAAACGCGAAGGACATGACGGAAAGAAACAGCGCGATGATACAGACCGCGCCTTATTATACCGATGCGGATGAGATTGGATATAAGGGCTCCAACAGCAATCCTTTTGGTCCGAACGCAGGTTCCAGCAGCGCTTCTTAAGGGTTACATAGAAGAAACAGGTATAGAAGAAAACGACTGGAAGAATAAGGAAGGAGAACTGCAATGTTACATATCAGCACTGGTTTCACCATCTACATGCTCGCAGTAACCTTCCTCCTTGGCACCTGCCTCGGCAGCTTCTCAGCCTGTCTGGCTTCGCGCCTGCTTACCGGGGAGTCAGCCCTTTCGGGGCGGTCTCATTGTGACAGCTGCGGGCATGTGCTGGGGGCGGCGGATCTGGTTCCGCTGCTTTCCTGGCTTTTCTTAAAGGGCCGCTGCCGCTACTGCGGCGCGAAGGTTCCGGCAGAGTGCTTTTTCACGGAGCTTCTGGCGGGAGTTGGCTGCTGCCTGGTGGTGTACCGCTATGATATTTCCGTGCTCAGTCTGCGGGGAATCCTGCTCGGAGTTATTCTTCTGACCATGAGTCTCACGGATCTGCACCGCTACATCATCCCGGACCGGCTGCAGCTTGCGGGCTGTCTGGTATTTCTGGTGACAGTCTGGTTTCTGCCAGATCCGCTGCGTGTGCTTCTGCGTGGTCTGCTTCTGGGAACAGCGCTGGCAGGCGGTATGCTGCTCTTATCCCTTCTGTTTGACAAGCTGACCGGAAAGGAAAGCCTGGGCGGCGGGGATATCAAACTGTTTTTTATGACCGGGCTTTATCTGGGTTCCGCCTGGGAAATTTTGTTTTATCTGATCTTAAGCTGCCTTCTGGGGCTTGTGTTTGCGCTTTTCTATAAGAAGAAACGCATTCCGTTCGGCCCTGCTATTGCGGCAGCCTGCTTTTTTATGGTATTATATGGGCGAATTGTGACTGAATGGTACACAGGTCTGTTTTAAATAATGATATGGAGTATATCAGATGAAAAATTGTTTGGGTATTGAAATTGGACATTACCGCGTGAAAATTGCGTACATGGAGCGGGGCGAGCTGAAAAAATACATTTCAGAGCGCATCGATTCCGCATATTACACAGATATGAAGCCTTACGCGGAGTTTATACAGGACGTTTTGCGGGAGCATGACATCCGCTGTCGGCATGTGGTGTTTGTACTGCAGCAGGATGATACATACGTCAAACGGTTCCACCTTCCGCTGATGACCGTGGACCAGTTAAAGCTGAACCTTCCTTATGAATTTCAGGATTACATCGGCAACCAGATTGAGGAATATCAGTTTGACTATGGTGTGATCGAGCGGACAGAGGAGTCCCTGGATATTCTGGCAGCGGCCTGCAGAAAGGAACTCTGTCAGCAGTTCCAGAAGCTGGCAAAGATGGCGCATTTAAAGCTGGTCGGTCTGGTCCCGGCTGTGGTCGGCCTGGAGCGTATTCTGGAGCAGGCGCAGATGAAACAGGCCGATGAGGAAGAGCATCAAAAGGAAGAGAACGCACAGGAAGAAAAAAAAGATTACGCCGTACTGGATCTGGGAACCAAGGCACTGCGCATTCATTTCTTTAAGAACGGCATTTACGACATCACCCGGACCATGGAGCCGGGCTGTGAGGAGATTGAACTGATCCGACGCGGAGACAAGGAAAAGGTCGAAGAGCTGGGCATTGAAGTGGACGAGTCCTTCTGGAACGCGGACAGCCGCCGGGAGATGGACAAAATCCTGAAAGACCGCTACCGTACCATCGCCGTACAGGCCATGCGAGTCTTAAACTTCTACAGCTTCAACAACGCGAACAATACCATCGACAGCTTCTATTACTGCGGAGGCGGCGCCCGCTACAAGGCGCTCATCGATACCATAAGTGACACTCTGGACATTCCGGTAAAGAGCATCGGAACGCTGCTTCCGGAGGTTTCCGAGGAGACTATGCCAGACTGGATCGACAGTCCGCAGACTTATGGCGTATTGTTTGGGTAAGGAGGAAGAAACGTGTCTGATTTAAAATCCATCGCGAAGATGCAGATCGGCGGTCCAAAATATCCGGACAAAAAGCGCATCAATCTGTATCAGCGTGAGTTCAAAAAGAGTAAGATCGCGGCACAGCTTCTGTGTTTTGCCGTATTTATGGTTGCGGTGCATTTCTTCGTGTTGTTTGGCGTGAGGAAACCGTTGCAGGAAGCAGAGAGCGCGGAACTGACCTATCAGAGAATGGAAAAACAGCTGGAAAGCATTCAGCGTGCCAACAACATTTTGCCGGAGGTTCAGGCGGAATATGCCCACTATGGCAATTCCTGGCAGAGTGACGAGGAGCGGGCAATTCCGGACCGCCTGCAGATGCTTGCAACTTTAAAGAATACCATTTTCCCGCTGTGCAAGACCATCGATTCTGTTT
Source organism: Ventrimonas faecis (assembly GCF_040096075.1). Lineage (NCBI taxonomy): Bacteria > Bacillati > Bacillota > Clostridia > Lachnospirales > Lachnospiraceae > Ventrimonas > Ventrimonas faecis. The sequence continues at coordinate 7,608 of NZ_JBBMFJ010000010.1, read as the reverse complement.
CCATCACGGCGGAAGAGATGGACATTTCCTGTGTACTGCCGCGGGGAACGGTGCTTTCTGAGCTGATCGGGCAGATTGAGCAGGATGGTGCCGTGTATTACGTGACAGCTTCCCTGGAAAACGTGGGAGGAGATGAGACGCAGACTTCGGCGCTGGCTCTGACGAAGGAAGCGGAGGCAGACATTACGGTATATTTCTATAAACCAGGAGAGAGTGGGGAAGAACAATGAAATCCATCTTAAGTTATGTGCTGACGTGCAGGGAAAAGATTGCGATTCTGGTGATTGTCGCGCTGCTTCTTCTTGGAGGCTGGTACGGATTCATTTACCGTCCGATCCAGGAGCGGATCGCGGCGGCTGATACCACAGAGCTGGAGAGCCAGATGGAGTTAGAGCAGATGCGCGCGGCAAAGATCAAAACCATGAAGGCAGAGATTGCGGATAACAAGGCCGCTGGCGTGCCGGAGGTGCCGTCCTACAACAATTTCAAGAAGGAACTGGATGAGTTAAACCGCATTTTCGGACGCGCCTATGATTTCAATTTCCAGTTTTCCGAGCCGGAGGAGGACGGAACGACCCTTCGCCGCAACATTGCCATTTCCTTCACCGCGGACAATTATGACAATGCGGTGGAGATGATGAGTGAAATTCTGAACGGGCCATGCCGCAGTCTGGTTCACGATGTGGCAGTCAGCAGTGAATCCCTGACGAACGCGGACCATAATCCGAATATCAAGAGCGGCCGGGTTTCCGTTTCCTTTGCCATGACCTACATTGAGACGGAGTACGGGGCAGAGAATTTAAACGGAATCACGGAAAAACAGGAGCCCGAGAAGCAGCAGGGCGGTCTGGCGAACGCAGATCTCTCCAGCCTGTCCCGTTCCGAGCTTGAGACCGCTGCAGAGGCCGTTCTCGGAGAATAATACATGAAAAAATTGACAGAAACATTAAAGAAGGAAGACGGCGCCAGTCTGGTGGCTGCGATCCTGTTTTTTGTACTGTGCGGAGTCGGGGCATCGGTGATCCTGGCTTCCGCTTCGGCTTCGGCCGGGAAGATGCAGCAGGTTCCGGCAGCAGACCAGAAACGGTTTGCCGTGGAGTCGACTGCTGCTTTTTTACGTGACGAACTGACCCGCGCGGAGAATATCGTGAAGATCAAAGAGGTTATGATTGAGTGGTCGAACAGTGGCGAGATCGAAGATACCCTGGACTATTATTATGTAGGGCAGGAAAAGAAAGAAAATCAGGAGTCTTCCTGGGTTCGCTTCTCAGACACAGACCCTTCGGTTCTGGATAATATGATCCGATATTTTGACAATCCGCTGACTGACCGGGAAAATGCTTCTGGCGTGGGTGATAAAACGGATCAGGAGACAACCATTCCGGTTTCCGTGGAACAAAGTGAGGGGACAGAGACCGTTCCGGTAACTGCGCTGGAAACCTCCGTGCAGCTTTCCATGGATGCGGATTACCGCATTACGGCGGTGATTTCCGATGCGGCAACGGATGCGGATCATCCGGAAGACCTGTGCCAGAGAAAACTTACAGTTCCGGCACAGGTGCAGGAAGATGTCGATGTGGAAGTAGAAGAACACGAAGAGACGGATGACGAGGGTAATGTGACCGATTCGTGGACAAAAACCACAACCACACGCCGGACCACCATCCGCTGGGAACGCGGCACTATAGAGAAAATCCATCCGGAGGAGGGAACGTGATGAAGCAGAAGTTTTTCAGGATCCGGCAGAAGCTGGGGGCCAAAAAGGCGGAAACGCTGGCGGAACTTCTGGTCTCCGTTCTGGTTATTTCCCTTGGCCTGACCATGTTCGCCACGGCTCTGATGTCGGCGCGGCGCATGATCCAGAGGGGGAACACCGTGTTTCAGGATTATTACGCGGGTCGCAATCTGCTGGAAGACCAGGCCGGTGAGGCAGAAGATGGCACTGCGGAGCTTGTTCTGGAACATGAAACCTCTTCCTGGAATCTTGCTGCCCCGGAGGGAAGCAGGGACGCCGGACATACGAAAAAGGGCCGGTATCAGGTACAGCTTTATTCAGAAGTGATCAGAGGCTCAGAGGCGGAAGATGCCGCAAACACCGAAAAAAATTACCGCTACCGGCGGATGAATTAAAAGAGAACGCAAGTGTACAGAACATGGAGAAAAGAAAAATGCGCAGAGAATTCCGGGACCACGGAATAGATAATTGCATAAAACAGCGCCTGTCCTCGGAAAGCGGCATGACGCTGACCGAAATGCTGGCAGCCGTATTAATCCTGGCCATGACGGCGGTGTCGATTGGAGGCGGTGTGGTGGCTGTGAAGGATGCCTACCGCAAGACACAGGAAAAATCGGAGGCCCGGCAGGTACTTGCCATGACGGCGGAACTTTTGACCGATGAACTGTCCGGGGCGTTGGATGAGCAGGACAGTGGAACGGACGGCTGGGAATTCCAGAGCGGTCAGAATAATGTGTGGCTTCATCTGGAATCCGATCCGGAGCTTGGCATCTGTCGTGTTTATGAGGGCGCGGATTCCAAAGTGCCGCTTCTGTCATCAGCAGCTATGGGCAATCTCTTTTACACAGATTTCGACAGCTATATTTATTCGGACGGCTGTTTTACCGTGAAAGATCTGGCGGTCTATTATAAGACAGAAGACGGAAGCAAAGAGGACCGTGTGGCGGCGGCATCGCTGGAAAAACTGACGGTGCGGGCTGTAAATCTGGAGGATAACGAGGAATGAACGACACAGCAATCAGGCAGAAAAAGAGAAAGGGCGGGTTTACACTGGCGGAATTTCTGGTGGTCATTGCCATCATCATGATTCTGGCCGGTGTTTCTTTTGTTGCGGCCATCCGTTACCAGAGCAGGCTCCGCAGGCTGGAGATGGACCAGACTGCCAAAGAGATATTCCTGGCGGCCCAGAACCAGCTCAGCCTTTCCATGGCAGAGGGGACCTTTGAACGGCTGTTAGACCAGGCTGGGGAATCCGGCGCGGAAGAAAAACTTGGCATTTTGTTTCAGGCAGAAGGGCAGGATGGCATATACTGTGTCCTGTATCAACCCGGGGAGGCGGAACGCTGCGGCGAAATCCGAAACCGTCTCCTGCCGTTTGGCTCCATTGACGAGACCGTGCGGACAGACGGAAGCTACCTGATTTTCTATGAGCCGGGAAACGGTGCGGTGCGTGCCGTCTGGTATTCGGACCGCTACGTATTTGTGGAGGGTGATATTGAGAGTACCCTGCTATCCGAGGCTGCCGCAGACCCGGAAAAACGGGAACATTACACGGGTATGAACGATGCCTTTGCGGGACATGGACAGCCGGTGGGATATTATGGCGGGGATTCTGCGAAGAATCCGTCTATTGATCCGGACTCCGCGCTGGAAACACCGGATCTCACGATTGTGAATGCCGGTATGCTGTATGCTTATGTCGGTGATCCGAATATGGGAAAGACGGTTGGAAATTCTTCCTCCTATCAGATCCGCTTATATTTGGAAGGACTTTCCAGCGGCGCAAAGGGCTGGATAAATCTGCGAAACTCCGGCAGCCGGGTACAGGCGCAGCTGCTGTCAGGCGGATACCGGGTCATTTTAGATGATCTCACTACGGAAAACCAGCATTTCGCGGACCTGAATAAAGTGGGCAGCATTGTAAATTTTGAGGATACCAGACGCCTGATTCCGGGAGAAGACATCCGCCTGTATGTCCAGGCTTTTCTGGATGGAAAAGCCGGTTCCACAGTGACCAGTGCTTCCAGGCAGGAGAACAGCCTGTTTGAGGGAAAGCGCACGGATAAGGTGCTGATCGGTAATATCCGCCATCTGGAGAATTTGGATTATCGGATTTCCGGCTTCAATCCGGTCAGTGATGGTTCTGAACTGGGACTTGAGCCGCAGACAGGAGGGGACGGAACGGCGCAGTACATGGCGCTGCAGCAGAAGCCGGTATCCTGGCCTGATTTTTGTTCCTCGATTAAGGAACTGAGTGGGAATGATACGCCTTCGGTTTATTATCGTGAAAATGGCAAAAAGACCGGGGCCGGTTTTTTTGCCCCGGTAGAACCGCAGTTTGCCTTACATTATAATGGAAACAGCTATTCCATTGCGAATATCCCGGTAAAGACTACCGGATCCCAGTCGGGCGGAGTGTTCGGCACGGTGAAAAAGGATCTGACAGTAAGCCGCCTGACCATAGCAGGAGCAGATATTACTTCGGCAGCAAGCGGCGGCGCGCTGATCGGTGCCGGAAGCGGCACGGATCTGAACATCACGGTAGATAATGTCATGATCCAGTATCCAATGGTGCTTTCAGTCACCAGAAAACAGGCAACCGACACAAAAGAGGTTGACGCTGGCGCGGTCATCGGAGATTTCAGCGGAAAAGCGCTCACCATCACCAAAACTATGGCGGCCAATACCTGGCGCTCGGGCTTTTCTGCCCAGGATGACCAGAGCACGGCGGCCGATCTTCCGGCAGAAACGGAGAAAACATACCGGATCCGCTCTGTTTACGGGATCGCAGGCGGCCTGATCGGTGCGGTGAACCAGGGTAGTGTTCAGATTTCCGACAGCGCGGCGGCGGTTTATGTGGATGCCCAGGATTACGCAGGCGGCCTGATCGGTGCGGCCCGCGGAACCCGCCCGGTGGATATTGACAACTGCTATGTGGGCGGTCATACGGCAAACGGAAAATTCCTGACTGATCCGCTTCCGGGGACAAACACCACAGATGCCTATGACCAGGTTCAGGGCCGTTTTAATATTGTATCCCGCGATAGCTACGCGGGCGGCCTGGCGGCTCTGCTCCCGGATTCCAGCACCATCAGCCATACCTATGTAGCGGCCTCTGTATACGGCAGACACTACGGCGATGTGGCAGTTCCAACAGAAGGAACAGACGGAAAGCTGACCATCCCGGAAGCAGGAGATGATCAGAAGCGGGCGGCATTTGTGGCTCTTTCCATCAGCCCGGCTTCCGCAATTTTACCGGGCGCTGCGGCAGATCAGGAGCAGTATTCCTATTGCTATACCGCTGCTATTGTCAATGGGCAGAAAGCAGTGGTCTATCCGGAAAGCCTGAAGTCATTTTTCGGAAAGGAATTGACCGAGGCAAACAAGGCTTACCCGTACGATAAAACTTTAGGCGCCGTCTACCCGATGCCGACCGTATTCCGCTTAAACAAGCAGGATCCATCCGCATCCACCGCAGGTCTCCCGGGCCTGAGCACCGTGCATGTGGGGGACTGGCAGGAGTTTAAAGAAGAGGAACCTCAGCCGACTACAGATGGACCGCACAATGGAAACCGCCTGTGGGTAGATTATCCACTGGAAATAACGGGGACAGACGTGAAGTACCTGACCTTTGCGGTGACAGGTAAGATCAGCGGGAAGACCATGTATTATGTAGTCAGAACGGACGCTTCCGGTTCTACCTATTACTTTACGAACTCCGGTGATCTGTCCGGAAATCTGACCTTCAAATCCATTGATCCGAAGGTGAACAATGAAAATGGCAAGCGGATTGAGCGGATTGTTGGTGAGGATGGCAAAGTGACAATTCGTCTGTATCTGGATGATCTGTCGTATCCGGCATCGTCCTATCAGAATCTGTGGGATAACGGATTGTCCGGAGATGACACGCAGACACTGGTGGCTGGCGAAGATGTGGATATTCGCCGTTATGAGGAAATTCGTACCTGGACTGAGGATGATGTTCCAATTACATGCAACAGTCTGTTTGCAAGTGTGGATAATAACAATGGCGTGTATACTGCGCATATTACCAATGCGAGACATCTGGTGAATCTGAATCTCTGCACAAACATGAAAACAAGCAACCGGAGATATATTCCGATTACTTATGCAGTTCAGGATGCAGACATCCTGTGGCAGGAGGATCCAGAACTTCAGAATGATGAGGTGGAAGATCCATACTGCAAAGAAATTTCAGAAGCTTATGGTGAGGTAAAACTCTATATGGGCAAATCTCCACAGGCAGAAAACAGTTCATTCTGGCCGATTGGAAATACCGATATGGTGAGCTACGAGGGAAATGGTCATGTGATCTCCAAACTGCTGGTAAAGGGGCTGACCTGGGGAAATGAAGGTGCAGGATTGTTCCAGAAAAGTCCGCATCTTACCATCAGCAATTTAAATTTGAAAGATCCTGATATGGAATCAAGTCAGGGGGCGGCAGCTGTGATTGCCAATGCGTGTGTATCCCAGTGGGGAAATGTATCCACAGGGGAGTATCTGCATCTGAAGAATGTTCATGTTTACGGTGATGACATGAGCATTCGTTCCAACAGCAATTCCGGAGGCATTGCCGCGCTTGTGGATGTCCATGATTTTACCATGGAAAATGTATCTGTATATGGAAGAAACGCACTGGCAGGAGGGATGATGAACGGCGGATACGGAGCCACAGGTGGTCTGGTGGGAAGTTTAAAGGCAGACAGTACCATGCAGATCACAAACTGCATGTTTTCCGGGTATGTAGATGGAACGAAGAAGCAGAAACCGACGGGCGGTCTGATCGGAGATCTGGAGCTTTCCGGATATTCTGGAACAGATCTGAACAAAGTGGCTATCTGGAACAGTTATGTGGCAGGACGAAACCATGCTTATCAGGGAACTGAGAGCAGTGTTTTCAACGACTCGCAGATCAATGTGGCTGGAGATGGCTATGTTGGCGGTCTGATTGGTTTGGGAAATGGACCGCTGCGTATTGTGAACAGCTTCAGTATGGCTGGTGTGCGGGCAGCGGGAACAGCAACTGGCGGCCTGATCGGCTGTCACCAGAATGCGGCCGGGCTGGAACTTATGCAAAGCTATTTTGGCGGAACCATAAAGAAAATGCCAGTATCCTGGAGAACCGGAATCCTGATCGGACAGACGACGGAGGGCTGGAATGAAACAGGTGGTGCGTTCCCTGGGATAATTCAGGATTGCGCATATATCTGGCGCAGTGAATTTGGCACCATGCAGGCGGTTGGCTCCGCATGGCCGGATGCGGATGCAGCCAAATGTATCCCTGGTGAAGCTTCCATGGAAGCCATTCTCCGCTATGCTACAGAAGCAGAACCGGCAACCTATCCGTATGATACGGCGTTAACCGGTTCCTACCCATACAAAATCTGGACCACCGAAAATAGCGTGAAAACCTACCGTGGTGACTGGATCACACAATAAACAACATAGAGGTCAGACAGATGAAAAATACTACTGTTTGACCTCTGTTTTTGTCAGAATTTCTCGATTTCCTTTCTATTAATGAAAAATTTTGCTATAATGTAACAAGAAACCAGTATGTTATTGGAAGGAACAGTTGTTTCATGAAAACGAAAGTAAGACGCCTGGTCATCGTTTTGGTGGTTGTGGCGTTATCTTTATTTCTGATTGTGACATGCTCCCACCACTTAGCTAACGCTTGAAGTGGGGGCTTCTCGTTCGATTGCCCGATAGGGCAAAGCATAAGCGAGCTATCCCCGTGTGTCCCACGGTTTAGAATGATATTGTTGGAATTTCGGTTGCAAAGATCAGGAAATTTTCTTTTCTATATCAGGCATCATTCCGGATATTCGAATCCCTTCTCTGCATATATT